>CAZIES010000001.1:0-61478 GCA_964538295.1 uncultured Arcobacter sp.
CATGAGGTTCCAGCATATGTTATCTTTGGAGATAAAACTTTAAAGGAACTCTGCGCAAAACTTCCAATTACCCAAGAGAATTTTTTAGAAATAAATGGTGTGGGGAAAGTGAGATTTGAAAAGTATGGGGATAAGTTTTTAACCCTATGTCAAGAGTTAAAGCAAGAGCATAAAGAAGCGTTAAAAAATAGAACTCCTTTAAAGAAGTTAACAAAGACCTATTTAGAGACTTTAGAACTCATTGAAAGTGAAAAGACGCTTGAAGAGATAGCTCAAATACGTGATTTAGGTATAACCTCTATTCTTAGCCATATCTCACTTTTATTTGAATATAATAAAATTTCAAAAAACAAAAAAGAAGCACTTTTAGAACCTCTATATATTCCAACTGAAATAGAACAGTGGATAAAGTTAGGTTTAGAGTATGAAAGTATCAAAGAATTAAGACAATACTTGTATTTATATGAGTATTTAAGCAAGGAAAGTAATTGAAACAGTATTTAGATTTATTAGACCATATCTTAACCAAGGGTGTTAAAAAAGAGGATAGAACAGGAACAGGAACAACCTCTGTTTTTGGGTATCAGATGCGATTTGATTTAAGTGAAGGCTTTCCTTTAGTAACAACTAAAAAAACGTTTTTAAAAGCAATTATCTCTGAACTATTGTGGTTTATTGAAGGTAGTACTGACGAAAGAAGACTTGCTGAGATCCATTTTGGTGAAAGCCGTGAAAATATTATTGGTAAAAAGACTGTTTGGACTGCCAATGCGGATGCACAAGGTAAAGACCTTGGATATGAAAACAGTGATACCATAAAAGAGCTTGGACCTGTTTATGGAGCGCAATGGCGTTCATGGAAAGATGCTGATGGTAAAGCAATTGACCAGCTAGCGCAACTTATTAATCAAATTAAAACTAACCCTGATTCAAGACGCATGATTTTATCAGCTTGGAACGTGGGTGAGTTAGAAAAAATGGCATTGCCACCATGTCATACTTTTTTCCAGTTTTATGTGGCTGAGGGGAAACTCTCGTGTCAGTTGTATCAAAGAAGTGCCGATGTATTTTTAGGGGTTCCTTTTAATATCGCTTCTTATGCACTATTAACTATGATGATTGCACAAGTGTGTGATTTAGAAGTGGGAGATTTTGTACATACCTTTGGAGATGCACATATTTATTCTAATCATTACGAACAAGTTAATTTACAGTTAAGTCGAAAACCATTTGCTAAACCTACTATGAAAATTAATCCAGAGATTAAAAATATTGAAGATTTTAAAATGAGTGATTTTGAATTGGTTGGATATGAATCTCATGAATCAATCAAAGCACAGATGGCAGTATAATTTAAAAGGCAACTCGTTGCCTTCTTTAGCATTTTGCTACTTTTAGTAGAAATTTACTTCCTGCGTTAAAAAGTAGATAGATAATATAAAAGGTTCCCTTTTAAGGTACCCTAAAAAAATGTCAATTTTTTCAGGCACCTTTTTGTGGAACACTTTTCAAGGAAAATATAATATGAAAATATCAATGATTGTAGCGTATGGAAAAAATTGGGAAATTGGTTTAAATAACCAAATGTTATGGCATATCTCTGAGGATTTTAAAAATTTTAAACAAATCACTTCAGGTCATCATATTTTAATGGGGCGAAAAACTTTTGAATCTATTGGAAAGCCACTACCAAATCGTACTTCTTTAGTACTTACTCGTGGTAATTTTGAGCATGAAGGAGTACACACTTTTGGTGATGTTCAAAAGGCTTTTGATTTTGCACGGGCTAATGGTGAAGAAGAGTTATTTATTATTGGTGGAGCAAATATTTACGAAACACTTTTTGATTATGTTGATAAAATGTATTTAAGTGAAGTTGATTATGAGGGTGAAGCGGATGCTTATCTAAAAGAGATTGACTTTACTGCATGGGATATTGTAGAAACAAGAAGTTACGAAACAATTATTGAGAATAATAAAGTTAAAAGTCCAGCATGGAAATTTAAAGTTTATGTTAAAAAAGACTAAAAAGATAGTCAATGACTTATGAAGATATAGACTTTAATGCTTTATATATAAAGCAAAAAGAGTTAACAACGTTTAAAATGAAAAGTCAAGCAGCTTGGGATGACAAAGCTGCTTCCATGAATAAACGAGTTCATGACTCTATTTATAATGAACAATTTCTTGATTTATTAAATACTACTGATTGTCAAACAGCACTTGATGTGGGATGTGGTGTTGGTAATTTGAGTTTACGACTGGCAACTAGTTTAGAAAAAGTATATGCCTTGGATTACTCCTCTAACATGTTAACACTTTTAGAACAAAATGCCCAAGAAAAAGAACTGGCTAATATTTTTTTGCTGAATTACTCTTGGTATGATAGTTGGGAAGCTGTCCCTAAAGCTGATATCGTTATTGCTTCTCGATCATTAGAAGTAAAAGATATGCAAGAGGCTTTGGAAAAACTTCATAATCATGCTAAAAAACGCGTTTATCTCTCTTATAAAGTGGGAGGAACATTTGTTTCTCAAACTATTTTAGATGTTATTCAACGCAAAGTTATTAAAAAACCTGACTATATCTATGTGCTTAATATTTTATATGGCATGGGAATAAATGCAAGTGTTAATTTTATTCAAAGTGAAGGGCGAAGTAGTGTTTACAGCAGTTGTGAACACTTTATACAAAGTATCGCTTGGAGTTTAGGTGAACTAACTCAAGAGGAGACTCAAAGGTTGAGAACATACTATGAAACAGATGTTAAAAATAAACAAGACAAGAGTGATTTTGTTTCGTGGGCCGTTATTTCATGGGAAGTGTGAGAGGCAAAAGCCTCTCGGTGATTTTATTTTAAAATAAGGCGTGCCCGTCGGGCACGGTTCTTATAGACTATCTAATGTTTTTGCTAACTTACTAGCAATATTTTTGTAGTTTCGAATTTCTAGTAATCTTTGTTGACCTTTTACTCCAACTTCAGCTACTTCTTCTTTGCTTAAATTAATGATATACTCAAGTTTTTCTTGAATTGACTCTTTGGTAAATTTACAAAACCATGCGTCATAATCATCAGTAAAGAGTGTATTATTGTTGGCATTATTTGTCATAATACAAGGAACTGCTGATGAGTAATAATCTAAGATTTTAACAGGTGTTGAGGTGTTAAATAGTGCAATATCAGGTAGTGCTGATACGGTTACATCTGCTGCAGCGATTAAGTCAAGTAATTCATCTCGTGTTCGTGCATTATGGATTTCTACTTTTCCTTTTAAGCTATCGTAATTATTGATAATCTCTTGAGCATATTCTGGATCTTTTGTAGAGATAGTTAATTTCCACTTATCACTTCGTACATCATTAAACGCATCAAGTACTTTATCAAACTCTCTTAGTTTATCTAATGTTCCTGCATAAAAAAATCGTGTCTCTTCCCCATCATGTTGGATGTTATCATGTAAAATATCTGGGTCAATTGCTGGAGGACAAATAAATGTTTTAGCAGTTACCCCTTCAAAAAACTCTTCATGCATTCGTTCTGATGTTGGTAAAAACAGATCACATTCATTGATTAAGTTTGTTTCAGAGTATGTTTTAATTTTGTTGTTTAATACATCTAAGAAACCAGCTTTATTGTTTGCTTGATCAACTTGCATTTGTGCTCGACGTTTTGGGAAAGAGAGTCTGTAACCCACTTTAAAGTCAAATCGCTCTTGCGTTTTTAAAACAGACTTTAACACTTTTCCTGTATTTCTTACAACTACATATGCAAATTGGCTTACATCAATATCGTGCTTAATAAGCTCTTCTAAAATATTACCTTTGTATCCATCTGGAACGATAATATTGCTTCCTTTGATTTCAATATCTGACTTAAATTCAGAGAAATATACGATTGTAACGTCAAAATACTCTTTGAGATATTTTTCAAATAGTGGACCAATAAAACTATGGTCACTGTACTCTACTTGGTCTGTGATGTATAAAAACTTCTTCATCTATGCTCTCCCTTTTTCAATATTTATAAAATTATAAGCTACAATAGTTGCAAAAACAAAGCATTGAAAAATATTTTAATGTTTTTAAAACTATTTTTATACAACTTAATCATAGATGAATATTTTTATTAAAATTATATAGTTTTTATTATTTAAAAAAATGTCGTTAAAATAGCTATATAACTTGATTTTAAAAATTATTTATGCTTTAATAATTTAATATCTATTGAAAGGTTATTAAGATGAAAGCAGATATAAATTATTTTAAAAGCTTTGAAGAGTTTCTTACAAGTCATTTATCTTTGAAGTTTTATCCTCTTTCATATTTACATTTATTTTATAATAATAGA
The DNA here is from genome assembly GCA_964538295.1 of uncultured Arcobacter sp. Taxonomy (GTDB): domain Bacteria; phylum Campylobacterota; class Campylobacteria; order Campylobacterales; family Arcobacteraceae; genus Arcobacter_A. The sequence goes on from CAZIES010000001.1 coordinate 4,349, forward strand.
TTATATAACAAGAATTTACTCTTTTTTGATATTGAAGCAATAAAAGAAATACTATTTATAAAAACTACTAATGATTCTTTTTTAAATATGCAACTTGCTATAACTTTTGTTGGCAAGATGAAAAAGGAAGAGAAAAAGTCTATTTTTTCATACAAAAAGATGATTGAAGGTGAAATATGCGCTTAAATGAACTTTCAATGTCTTATAAATGTCATGCTTCTATTGGTAATAGTTTAAAACTTGAAGAGATGATATGTGAAGTTTTAAAAACTTTTATTATAGAAACAGATGCCATTTATGGTTGTTTTTACAAAAATGATGATGTTGTTTTGAAAATAGTTGAAGTGGGTAAAAGTATTATTTCTGATATTGATACCTTTATAGATTGTAATGATGATAAAATTTTAAAAAAAGCGTTAGACCATGATTTTAATCTTTTAGTTTATGGACTTGAAAAAGGAATATTACTTTTTATTTATGATAAAAGTATTGATTTAGACTTTATTATTTCTATGTATGAAAGTTTTCGTAAAAAACTTAATATCAGTATCAATTCATGTATCAACGTAGAGTGTTTGGAAGATAAAAATCGTCAACTTAAAACCTTAACTTCTAATTTACAGGTGGAAATTGAAAAAGCAGTTGAAGAGAATAAGCTTAAAGAAAAACAGATTTTTGAACAACTAAAAATGGCACAAATGGGTGAGTTAATAGGTAATATTGCCCACCAATGGCGTCAACCACTTAGTATTATTTCCACAGCTTCAAGTGGAATGAAGTTAAAAAAAGAGCTTAATATTTTAACGGATCAAGATTTTTTTCATTATGCTGATAGCATAACTAAAAATGTCCACTTTTTATCCGATACAATAGATGAGTTCAGAGACTATATCAATGATTCTCACCGCTTACGAGAGGTGGTTATTCAAGATCGTATTAAAATGGCATTACGTTTAGTGGAATCCTCTTTTGAATTGGCTAAAATTGAAATCATTGAAGAGCATACTGAATCTGAACCAATTCGTTTTCGTTTAGTTATAGGAAAACTATTGCAAGTATTGATTTCTATTTTAAATAATGCACGAGAAGCCTTAAGTAATAGTGATAAAACGCATAAGTGGCTTAAATACTCTGTCTATAAAAACGAGTACAATATTGTTATTACCATTGAAGATAATGGTGGAGGTATTGATGAATCTATTATTGATAAAATTTTTAATCCATACTTTACAACAAAACATCAAAGTCAAGGTACAGGTATAGGGTTGTATTCAAGTTACGATATTATTACTAATCATTTAGGTGGAAGATTTTATGTGCAAAATAGTGAACATGGAGCAAAGTTTTTTATTGAATTACCTATTGTTGCAAATTATAGTATATAAGGTAATAATTGCTTTTTAGGATAAGTTAAATTTTGTTAATATTATAGTAATGAGGATTTAAAATATGAAAAATGTAATATTTTTTATAGCTTTTATTTTTTTGATATTAATATATTTTTTTATTAACAAAGAAGAGGTTATTGGTGACAAGGTTTTACTTGGACAAAGTTGTGCATTAAGTGGACCTGCAAAACAGCTTGGTCAACGAATGTCAAAAGGTGCAAGTGCATATTTTTTATATGTTAATAGTCAAGGTGGTATTCATGGCAGAACAGTTCACCTAGAAACAATGGATGACTTTTATGAACCTGAATATGCTAAAAAGAATACCTTACATTTAATTACACAGAAAAATATTTTTGCTTTATTTGGTGAGGTTGGTACTCCTACATCTAAAGTCGCACTTCCTATTGCCAAAGAGTATAATATCCCCTTTTTATTTCCTTTTACTGGTGCAGAGTTTTTACGTAACCCTGCAGAGTCTTTGATTATCAATTTAAGAAATAGTTATTATGCAGAAACGGATGCCTTAGTTCAATTTTTAGCTGCTAAAAAAAAGGTAAAAAGAATTGCTGTTTTTTATCAAAATGATAGCTACGGAAAAGCAGGTTTGCAAGGGGTGAAACTTGCTACAAAAAAATTGGGTTTAGAGATTGTAGCACAAGGGCGTTATCGTAGAAATACACTATCTTATAGAAATGCATTTTATAATATCAAAGCATCAAATCCTGATGCAATTATTATGATTGGTGCGTATAAACCTGTATCTCAATTTATAAAGTTGGCAAAAAAAGAGGGGATGCAAGATACACTGTTTTGTAATATCTCTTTTGTTGGAAGCGATGCTTTAGTAAAAGAACTTGATGGAAAGACACAGAATGTAATTATTTCGCAAGTAGTACCTTTAGCTTGGGATGCTTCTTCAAATGCTTCAATTAAAGAGTATCAAGAGATTTTTTCATACTATTTCCCTGGAGAAGCTTATGATTTTATTTCTTTAGAGGGTTTTTTATCTGCTAAGCTTGTTGTAAAAGCACTGCACAAAGCAGGAAAAGAACTCACTCGAGAAGGTTTTATGAAGAGTTTTGAGCAGTTAAGTCCTAATAGTTTAGAAGGACTTTCAATATCTCTTTCAAATCAAGATAGAGAAGCTTTGGATAGAGTCTATATTACAGATTTTTATGAAGGAAAATTTCGTTTACTTGAAGAGGTGGTTGTTCAATGAAGTTTTTTACTAAAGATTATTTAAAAGAACTCTCTTTATCTAAACAGATTCGACTTATATTTATATTAATAAGTCTGTTTATCGTTACCCTTCTTTTAGGTAGTTTTATCTTTATATCATCTTCGCAACAAGAGTTTAATAAGGCATATAATCAACATGCACTTCCATTAAAGGATTTAAACGAAATTAGAAATATTTTTGGTATTAATATTTTAGACACCATTAATGAAATGAATGAAGGACATATCTCTCAAGAAGATGCTAAAGAGGTGTTGATTCTTGCCAATAAGCTTTTATCCAAAGCTTGGTATGATTATAAATCCAAAGATCATACCCATGTAAAAAATAGTGTAGAGGGAGCAAAAAAAGAGAAAAATTTTGTGAAATTACAAGATATTTTAAATAATCTTATTGAAGCAATGGAGCTAGAGAATAATCAAAGAGTCCAAAGAATTATTTCAGAAAATTTATATCCTCATATTATTACTATTAATAATCATATTGATGATTTACTTGAAGAAGATATAGAAAATATAAAAGATACGATTACCCTATCAGAGAAAAATTTTAAAAATCTCACGTATTTTATTTTGCCACTGATTGTGGTAGGAATTATTATATTTATAAAATATATTCGAACATTTCTTTTAAATATACAAACAATATCCATCGAACTAAAAGAACTTAATGAAAATTTAGAACAAAAAGTACAGGAACGAACGAAGGAACAAGAGAGTCTACTCTCTCTTTTTGAAAAAGGTGATTCAGTCTTATTTCGATGGAATAATGATGAGGTATGGAGTGTTGATTATGTATCCTCTAATGTTTGTAATCTTATGGGATATGATAAGGAAGATTTTTTAAATAATTCAGTTGATTACGCAAGTTGTATTCATAAAGATGATCTTGAACAAGTTATTAAAGAGGTCGAAGATGGAGCAAGAAAGAACCATGATTTTAATAAGCATAAGCCTTATCGAATTATTACAAAAGAGGGTAAGACTAAATGGGTTCTGGAATATAATGCTTTGATTAAAAATGAGAAAGGAGAGACCGTTTATTTTCTAGGTTATATTCTAGATATTACTGCAAATCATGAGATTCAAAAAGAGCTTGAAAAACAGAAAGAAGCAGCTGAAGCAGCAACGAAAGCCAAGAGTTATTTCCTCGCTAATATGTCCCATGAAATACGAACTCCTATGAATGGTATTTTGGGAATGAGTTATTTGGCTTTAAAAACAGAGCTTGATGAGAAACAAAGAAACTACTTAAATAAGATTAATGATTCTGCAAATACTCTTCTTGGAATTATTAATGATATTCTTGATATTAGTAAAATAGAAGCAGGAAAACTGCAAATTGAAAAATCAAATTTTGATTTATTTAAAACAATTGAGAGTGTGATTAATCTTATTGAGATTAAGGCAAATGAAAAAAGACTCGATGTCGTTGTAGACTACTATCCTGAAATAGGAAAAGATTTTTATGGAGATAGTTTAAGAATTAACCAAATACTTGTGAATTTATTATCAAATGCAGTGAAGTTTACTGATGATGGAGAGATAGGTCTTGTTGTTAAGTATAGTGACGACAGTAAGCGGATTAGGTTTGAAATAAGTGACACTGGTATTGGTATGACAGAGGAACAAATTAAGAGGGTATTTGAATCCTTTACTCAAGCAGATGCCACAACAACAAAAAAATATGGAGGAACAGGTCTAGGCTTATCCATTACAAAACAACTTGTAGAATTAATGAATGGTAATGTAAATATAAAAAGTGAACTTGGTGTAGGAACAACCTTTATTTTTGAAATAGAACTTCAGCCACTTGAAAGAACGCAACAATATACAATTTTTAAAGGCAAAAAGGCTTTAGTTGTAGATGATTGTCAAAGTTGGCTTGGCATACTTGATCATTTAATGCACTCTTTTGGTTTAGAAATAGATATGGCACACAGTGGTAAAGAGGCTATTGAAATTCTTAGAAATGAGCCTGATAAATATGATTTAATTTTAATAGATTGGAATATGCCTGAACTTGATGGTATTGAAACGTGTAAAATCATACACAATGAACTTCATATTGATACTAAAAAGATTATATTAATTAGTGCATATACTGAAGTGACATTAGCACAAGGTATTAAAGAAGCTAAGATAGATAGATATATTCACAAGCCAATCAATCCTTCAATTCTCAATGATATGTTAAATGAGATTTTTTTAGGGAAAATTAATAGTGAAAAAATAGAAAAAACTAATAATAAAAATCATTTACATGAGAAAATAAAAACGCTTAAGGGAAGTAAGATACTCTTGGCTGAAGATAATGAAATTAATCAAGAGATAATTATTGATTTATTAGCTGAAAGTGGTATTATAATTGATATTGCATCAAATGGTTTTGAAGCTTTTAAAAAGGTTGAAGAGAATGAATATGAACTAATTTTGATGGATATTCAAATGCCAATACTGGATGGTTATAAAGCTACACAAATGATAAGAGAAAAAAATAGAACGCTTCCAATTATTGCATTAACAGCAAATGCAATGAAAGAAGATGTCATCAAGACAAAAGATGTTGGTATGAATAAGCATTTAAATAAACCAATTGAGATTGAAAAGTTATTTGAAACCTTATTGGAATTTATACCTCAAAAAGTGAAAATGAAAGAACAGCTTGAAATACTTTTTTCACAAGAAGAAGATACTCTTCCTGATTTTGAAACGATTGATAAAAAATACGCACTCAAACTTCTTCTTGGTAATGAAAAAGCATTCCTAACAATTTTAAAAGGGTTACTAAAATACAAAGATATAGCGTTCGAAACACTTGATAATGATGAAGTAAAACGCGTATTTCACTCTTTAAAAGGATTAAGTGCTAGTGCTGGAGCTAAAGAATTGAGTAAATTAGCAGAAGAGATAGAGCAAACGTTAGATACTTCATTAGTTCCTTTATTTGAGAAGAAATTTGCATTGATTATTAATGAACTAGAATCAAAGCTTTTTAACATTAAAGTTCAAAAAAAAGAGGATATCCCCAAAGAGAAACGGGATAGACTTTTCAAAGATTTAAAAGAGGCAGTAGCTTCAAAGAAAATAAAAAGAGTTCAACCTTTAATCAAAGAGATAGAAACGTGTAATCTTAATCAAAAGGATGCAGAGTTATTTCAAGAGATTAAAAAATTGGTTGAAAACTATAAATTTAAACAAGCGATGGTGTTGTTTTCATGAAAAAAAATATATTAATTATAGATGACACGGTTTCAAATATTGATACATTAGTTGAGTTATTAGATGAGAAATATGAGATATTTGCTGCAACAAATTCACAAGATGCTTCAGAACTTCTTGAAGAAGAGAAAATTGATTTAGTTTTACTTGATATTGTTATGCCAGATGTTGATGGATTTGAAATATGTAGAAGATTAAAAAATAATTCTAAAACGGAAAATATACCGGTGATATTTATTACTGCTAATAGTGATGAAGAGTCCATTGAAAAAGCGTATGAACTTGGTGGAGTTGACTATATTACAAAGCCATTTAGAACTCGAGAAGTACTCTCTCGAATTAATACACATTTACTAATAGCCCAACAAAAATTTAGTTTAGAACGTAATTTAGAGGAGAATATCACACTTTTAAATCAATATAAAGAAGTCGTTGATAAGAGTTTGATTGTTTCAAAAACAGATGAAAGAGGTATTATTACTTATGCAAATGAGGCATTTTCAAAAGTCTCAGGCTATTCGGTTGAAGAGTTAATAGGTAATAGTCATAATATTACACGCCATCCAGATATGCCAAAAAGTGTTTTTAATGATCTTTGGAAAACAGTACGAAGTAAAAAGATATGGCAAGGCGAGGTGAAGAATCTTAAAAAAGATGGTAGTTATTATATTGTCAATGCAACGATTATGCCAATACTGGACTCTAATGAAGAGATTATTGAGTATATTAGTGTGAGGCAGGATATTACTGAAATTTATGAATTAAAAAAAGAGATTGAAGCGACACACAAAGAGGTTGTATTTACAATGGGGTCAATTTGTGAAACCCGAAGTAAAGAGACAGGAAATCATGTCAAAAGAGTAGCTGAATATTCAAGAATTTTAGGTAAATACGCAGGTTTAGATCAGCAAAGACTTGAACTTCTTATTGATGCATCTCCTATGCATGATATTGGTAAAGTAGCCATTCCTGATAGTATATTAAATAAACCTGCTAAACTTAATAAAATAGAGTATGAAACGATGAAAAAGCATGCCAAAATTGGTTATCAAATGCTGAGTCACTCTAAGCGACCTTTACTTCAAACAGCGGCAAAGATAGCACTAGAACATCATGAGAGATGGGATGGAAAAGGATACCCTCAACATTTAAAAAGTGAGGAGATTTCAATTGAGGGAAGAATAACTGCAATTGCAGATGTATTTGATGCTTTAAGTAGTAGTAGATGTTATAAACAAATATGGCAAGATAAAGAGATTTTTGCCTATTTTAAAGAGGAAAGAGGAAAACAGTTTGACCCAAACTTAGTAGATATTTTCTTTGAGTACTTAGATGAGTTTATAGTAGTTAGAGAAAAATTTAAAGATATTTAAAAAAGAGAAATATGAGTGATTATTGCGAAAACCTTGAGGGTTTTGAAATTGTTTTGGATAGATATGATGGTATTACAATTAGTGAGAATGGGTTTTCTTGGAAAGAGGATAGTTTTGAAGAACATCTTAAAAATTTAATTGCATTATTAATTGCAAAAAATAGAAAACTGTTATGGATTTATTTGAGTTTAGAACAATCCTTTTTAATTCCTTTGTGTGTTAAACAAGGCTTTGAATTTCATACCTGTGAGACTCAAAAAATTCTAATGGTTAAAAAACTTATTAAAAATCCTATTATTCCAACAGCCTCAAATCATACCTTGGGTGTAGGGGTTGTGGTTATTAATGAAAATAATGAACTTTTAGTTATCAAAGAAAAACACTCAACTGTTGGCTTTAAACTTCCTGGTGGACATATTGATGATGCTGAGTTGATACAAAATGCTGTTGTAAGAGAAGTGTATGAAGAGACAGGCATAGAAGTCTCTTTTGATTCTATTATTTCTTTAGGACATTTTTATCCCCATCAGTTTAATAAAAGCAATCTCTATATTTTATGTAAAGCAAAGGCGTTAAGTAAAGAGATTAATATTCAAGATACGCAAGAGGTTCTTGAAGCAAAATGGATGAAAGTAGATGACTTTTTAGCTGATACTCAAGGGTTCAATTATAATCAACAAATTGTTAGAACAGCGCTACAAAATGAAGGTTTAGTAGTAAAGCACTTAGATAGTTTAAAAAAAATCCCAAGAGCCTTTGAACTTTTTTTCCCTAAAATATAAGTTTCTGTGTCTAGATTAAATTTTTTATCTTACCTTTACTAATATCTTAATAGAATACGCATTATGAAAGTATTGGAGTTATATGGAATATAGTACACAACGAATGGTGATGTACCCACATTTAAATGCTGCGGGTATTTTATTTGGTGGGCAAGCGTTTTCATGGATTGATGAAGATGCAATTATTTTTGCAGCAAACTTATTAGAGACAAATAAGATTGCAACGGTGAAAATGTCAGCCATAGAGTTTAAAAGTGCAGCAAATATTGGGGATATACTTATCTCTGGTGTTGAGTTAATACGTGTTGGTACAACTTCAATAACTGTAAAATGTGAATTGCGAAATAAAACAACCAATAAGGTAATTGTTCAAGTTGATGAGGTTGTTATTGTTGCCCTTGACTATAATAAAAAACCGACAAAACATAAACTAGCCAAGAATTAGCAAAAAAGTAAAGCTACTTTTTTGTGAATTTTTCTTGAAACTCTTTTAAACTTCGCACAAAAAGTTCTTCGCTTTGCGTCTTATAAATAATAGCCTCTATCCAAATATCATTTTCTTGTATTTTACATTGGTTAATAGGTGTGTAGGATAAACCATTTTTGTAGTGAATATATTGATGATTGAATATTATTTTGTCTGACATGTATTACCTTTTTTAAAAAAGTAATTATATGCTATTATATTTAAAATAAAAGCAAAAGGTTATTTGTGAACGTTACAATTATTAATACAGGTGGCACATTCAATAAACGATATAATCCAATTAGTGGTGAACTTGAAGTACCCAATGATAATCAAGCCTTGAGTAAAATTTTGAAAGCGTGCCATAATAATGATTTTGAGTTAAAAAATATTCTTGCAAAAGATAGCCTAGAGATGGATGAAGATGATAGGGTTTTAATTAAAGAGACGATATTGCAAGGCGAAAATGAGAATGTTATTATTATTCATGGTACGGATACTATGGAGATAACTGCATATTTTTTATCTCAAGAAAAACTATCAAAAAAGGTTGTTCTAATAGGCTCTATGATTCCTATGAGTATCGATGCTGTAGAAGCAACTCTTAATTTCTCTCTTGCTTTAGGCTTTTTAAATGCCTCTGTGCAAGAGGGGATTTATATAGCTATGCACGGGGTAGTTAAACCTTATGAAGCTATTACAAAAGATAAAACCATTGGACAGTTTATTGTGAAAAACTCTATCTAAGTATTTTTTATACGATGACTTCTTTAAAGTCACTTCGTGTATTTTTAAGTGCTTTATTACTTTTTGCACGTACAGTATAAACAAAAGAGATTTTTACTTTATTGGTCTCATTTTTTCCTGCATGGTGCAAAGTTTTACAATGAAAAAGAACAATATCTCCTTTTTGTAAGTTTTGGTGTACTTTTTTCTTAATAAGCTTTTTGTTCTCTTTATGTTCATCTAAAAAGTTTGACTCTTCGTCAAATTGCTCTTTTTTCAAATTAATTTTATGGCTTTTTGGAATAAACTCTAAAAGACCATTTTCTAAAAACTCATCATCCAAACTCAGCCAAACAGAGATTAAATCATCATTTTCAAAGTGCCAATAACGTCTATCTTGATGCCAAAAGGTACGTGAACTCTCCTTTGCCATTTTTGTCATAATAGAGTTATGGTGGGCTAGGGTGATAACAGGCTGGTCATTGAGTAATTGTTTTAAAATTGGTTGAATTTGACTATTTGTCATCCACTCTTGAAAGATAGGCTCTCTATCGTACACTTGACGTAAACGTCGTACGGTAACATCTTTTGAATTGCTTTTTGTATACTCTTGTTCACTCTCTATTGGAGCTTGCTGTTTTGCTAAATGTTCTTGTGCTTTTTGAAGGATTGCATTACAAAGGGGTATGTCAGCAAAGTTTTTAATAATTAAAAAACCATTGGTATTAAATTCTTTTATTTGTTCATTTGTTAATAACATTGTCTCATCTTGTAAAATAGTTGTCGTATTGTATTAAAAGTTTAATTAGATACTCTAAAACTATTTAGAAAAAGCCTTGAAAACTCTTAAAGATATATCAGGCTTTTATTATTCATTATTTAGCTGTTGTATACTCTAAAATCTCAATAATTTGTTCAGTTGTCGTTGCCCATGCTTGTGCACTTGCATCAACTTCTTTTAGTGGATGAATAATTGATTCATCATGTAGTGTAATATAGGGTTTATTAAGTGCCGCACAATAGCCTGCATCAAAAGCTGCATTCCACTGTTTATATTTTTCACCAAATCGAATAATAGCAATATCTGATTTTTCTATCATAGTTTGAATTCGTATGGCATTAACTTTGGCACTTTTATTATCTCGGTTGAACTGCTTGTCTTCATTTCCAAGTAAATCCCCTGCGGCATCACTTGCTTCATGATTAGTAACAGCACTACAAAACTCAATGTCTAAACCTTTTTCTTGACATCCTTGTATAATTTCATCTCTCCAAGAGGTATGAATTTCTCCTGATAAATAGACAGTATATTTCATAGGGTAATCCTTTTTTGACAAGATTGTATTGATTTTTTTCTAAGATATGTATAAAAGTAGAAAGTAGGTAAATAAAGTTTAAAATTTATTCATTTATAGTGTTATTAATCTCTTCATTTAAAGGTAGAGTAATAATAAATTTAGCACCTTTATGTGTTGTATCATGATATTCAAAGGTCTCATTTTCTACATAAAGTTTTCCATCTAAGTGGTTTTCTATAATCTCTTTACTCATATATAACCCAATCCCTGTTCCTTGTTCTGCTTTGGTAGTAAAATAGGGTTCAAAAATCTTTTCAATAATCTCTTCGTTTATTCCTCCAGCAGTATCTTTGATAATGATAAAGAGGTTATTATCTTGAGTATAAATATCAACAAAAATAAGTTTCTGACAACTTTTGCACTCTAGCAGAGCATCTTTTGCATTGTTTAAGAGATTTAAAATCACTTGAATGATTTCATTTCCTAAAATTTTAATTTTAATGTTGCTTGTGTTTTCAATGAGTTTAATATCATTATGTTTAAATTGAGAGTCTACTAAGAAAAGTGTTTTTTTGTATAAATCATTAATGTCATAGATGGTGCTATTTTTTTCAACTTTAAAGAAATCCCTAAAGTTATCAATCGTCTCTGAAAGTAATTGTGCTGCATTGGTGATGGTATTAAAAGCTTTTTTATTATCTTCTTCATTATTAAGTCCAAGTTTAGATTGTACTTGCATACCTGATGACGTTGCTGTAATAAAAGAGAGTGGTTGTCGCCACTGGTGAGCAATATTTTCAAGCATCTCACCCATTGCGGCCATTTTTGCTTGCTGGGTTAATAGTTTATCTCGTTCGCGTATATTTGCAACAGAGACTTTAACTTCTTCTTCAAGATTTTCATTGAGAGTTTTTAGTGTTTGGGTTTTTTGCTTGATTGTCTTTTTAAGTTCTTTATTCATTTTATTAACTTCAAATTGGCGATAGATGAGTAGTCCTACAATAATAATAACAACAATTAAAATTTGCCAAAATAGGGTATAGTCCATGATAGGTTCTTTGATACTTGGAGAGACCCATTTTTTAAAAATAGATTTACTTTGTTCTGGTGTTATTTGATCAAGGGTATCATTAAGTGTTGATAAAAGAAGTAAATCATCATCACGTACAGCAATACTTAAGTCATAAAGCATTTTTGAGTACCCTGCAATGTGTAAATCATTGAGTGAGTATTTAGAGATATAGTGAGATGCTACAGGTAGGGTTGCAATCGTAAAATAGACTTTTCCACTGTTAACCCATTGAAGAGCTTCTTTATCCCCTTTGACTTCAACTACTTTTAAATCAGGATAAGTTTTTCGCAACTTTGTAATAAGTCCTGAGCCTTGTTGTCGTGTCCATGTTTTATCCATTACTTCATCAAGTCCAGAAACGATGGGTTTATCTTTTTGTGTAAAAATTGCTAAAGGAAGGTTTAAATAAGGTTTTGTAAAGTTGGCATATTCACTTCGTTTAGTGGTTTTAACCGCACATGGTAAAATATCACACTGTTTGTTTTTTAAAAATTCTTGAGACTCTTTCCAGCTAGTTGTTGGTACATTTTTAAAAGTAACCCCTAGTTTTTCCTCAATGACTTTTAATGTATCCATTGCAATACCTTGCATATCATTTAAATCATTATTCTTAGCAAACTCTATGGGTTCCCAGTTTGGGTTGTTACACATTTTGATAACTTTTTTCTTTTTTAAATACTCTTGTTGTTCAAGAGATAAAAAAGAGTTATCTTGTGCGTGAAGTATATTTATGAACAGTAGAATAAAAAGAAAGTATTTTGTATTCATCATAATGCACCAATTTTTGATGCAACTATTATATCACAAAATAATAGATGTTATTATCTTTTTATTGAAAATAATTTTATATTCTTTATTTTTTCTGGTGTTATAGCCCCATAAAACGAACATCTAAATAAAAAAACAAATTAATAATTTTTGTTGTGACGTAAAGCTGTTATTGTGAAACAATTAGGTCTTTTTTTAAGAAAATATAAAAAAATGCTAAAAGTGGTACAAACACAACCGCCACAAGCCAAAATATTTTTTTATTTTTGTCTTTAAAGGTATGTCCTATAATAGATGCTAAACAGTAAAGCCAAAATATTCCAAAGATAGGAAGAATGATAAATGTAATATCTGTCATAACTTACTCCTTGTATCCTTATAATAATTATAGTCTTTTAAAAATTAATTTGAACCAAGAGTAAATTTGTAGTTTAATAGAATAAAAAAGGGGAATAAGTGTTGACTTATTCCCCTTTATATGTACGAACTGTGTATATTATAAAACAGGTGATTTAATGACCATCATTTTTTCATTGCTACACTCTTCCATTGAGTGGTGAATTCCTCCAAGACCAAGTCCTGAAGCTTTTGCTCCACCAAATGGCATCCAGTCTACTCTAAATGCAGTGTGGTCATTTACCATAACCGTTGTACCATTTAGTCGTTTAACCGCTCTTAAAGCTGTATCAATATTTTTTGTAAATACTGCTGCTTGGAAAGATACTTCAAGTTGATTTGCTCTATCAAAAGCCTCTTCAATATCAGAGTAAGGGTAAATACAAACAACTGGTCCAAATACCTCTTTTGTTGATACTAGCGCATCATCAGCAGGGTTCACAATAACTGTTGGCTCATATGTTGAAGGAGATAATTTCTTACCACCTGTTAAGATTTTTCCACCTTTTTCAACTGCTTCATTAACCCACTCTTCAATTCTGTTTGTTTCATTGTTGTTAATTAGTGGTCCAACTTCAGTTTTAGGGTCTAATTGATTACCAACAACTAATTTAGAAGCGTAATCAGATAGTTTGTTAGCTACTTCATCGCAAATTGATTCGTGAACATACACTCTTTGAACTGATACACACACTTGACCTGCATGGTAGAAACCACCTTTTCCAATTGCAGGAATTAAATCATCAATGTCTGCATCTGGCTCAATAACAACAGGAGCAACTCCTCCATGCTCTAATGCAACTCTAGTTCCTGGTGCTACTTTAGAATTAAGGTACCAACCTACTGCACCTGAACCAATAAATGTTAAGGCATTTATCTTTGGTGATGTAGCTAATAACTCTCCACCTTTTCTATCACAAACTACTGCTTGTGCCCAACCTTTAGGGAGACCAGCCTCTTCTAAAATTTCAACTAATCTAATTGCTGACATTGGTGTTTGTGTTGCAGGTTTAATAACTACTGGACAACCAACAGCAATTGCAGGAATTACTTGGTGAACAGCTAAGTTAAATGGGTGGTTAAATGCAGAAATAGCTGCAACTACACCAATAGGCTCTTTGAATGTGTAAGCCATTCTGTTTGCAGAACTTGCAGTGTGACCCATTGCAATCTCTTTACCTTCATAAGCACCTAATGCCTCAATAGCAAGTTTAACCCCATTAATAGCTCTATGGATTTCAACTTGAGAATCTACCCATGGTTTACCACCTTCGCTAGCACAAAGTTTTGTTAATTCATCAACTTGTGATGACATAATCTCAACAACTTTTTCTAAAATTTCAACTCTTTTGTATTTAGGAAGTGCATTTTCATGATCTAAGAACGTTGCTTGCGCTAAATCTAAAGCAGCTTCTACTTCTGCCGTTGAACCATATGGAACTTCTCCAACAACACTATCATCAAACGGTGATGTAACTTTAATTGTACTCATTCTTATCCTTTTATATTTTATGTCTACTTTTTAACAGGATTTATAAAAAATCCCTAAAAATAGCATGAACGCAAGTGAATCCACACCTGCATAAACCCTAAAGAGAACAGAGAACTGTTCTTTCTTCGGGTATTATTGATTAAATTTGTGTGGTATTATAACATACATTCTTTTTTAGCTAATAACTCATTTAAAATAGAGTGATTTAGTGAGTAATCTACTGCTAAGTCAATTAAATGAACACCTTTTCCATTAACACATTCGCTAAGTGTTTTTTCAAAATCTTCACACGAAGTAGGTCGGTGACCAGTTGCTCCATAAGACTCTGCATATTTAACGAAATCAGGATTTCCTAAATCAAGTCCATAGTTGTCAAATCCCATTCCTGATTGTTTCCACTTAATCATTCCATAGGCATTGTCATTTAGGATAATTACGGTTAAATCTAAGTTTAATCTTACTGCTGTTTCTAACTCTTGTGAGTTCATCATGAATCCACCATCACCACAAACTGCAACAACTTTTTGATCAGGATTTACCATTTTTGCTGCCATACCAGAAGGAAGTCCTGCACCCATTGTTGCTAATGCATTGTCAAGTAAGAGTGTATTTGGTTCTGCACATCGGTAGTTTCTTGCAAACCAGATTTTGTAAACACCATTATCAAGTGTAACAATATCTTTTGGATCTAAAGCTTGTCTGATTGTTCTTACTGCTTTTTGTGGTAAGATAGGGAAACGTGTATCACCAAAGTATTTAGATAATCGTGTTCGAATCTCTTCTCCTAATCTAAGGTAATAATCAAAATCCCAATGATCTTGTTTTGAGATAGCATTACAAAGTTGTTTAATATTTGATGCAATATCTCCAACAACATCTTGTTGTGGGAAATAAGTATCATCAACTTCAGATGGGAAGAAGTTTACATGTAATACTTTAGTTGCACCCTCTTCATTTTCCATAAAGAATGGTGGTTTTTCAATGACATCATGACCAACATTAATAATTAAGTCTGCTCTATCAATTGCGCAGTGAATAAAGTCATCTTTAGAAAGAGCTGCTGTTGAAAGACATAGTTTATGGTTTTCATCAATAACTCCTTTACCCATTTGAGTAGAGAAGAAAGGAATACCTGTTTCATTTACAAAATTTGTTAAGGCATCACCAATTCGTGTTCGATTTGCACCCGCACCAACTAATAATAGTGGACGTTTAGCTTGCTCGATCATTTTTACTGCACGGTTAATTGTTCCTTTATCAGCATTTGCATATCTAAATGAGTGAACTGGATAGATGTTATCTTCTACCTCTTCTGCTGCAATATCTTCAGGTAATTCAATATGAACTGCCCCAGGTCTTTCAGTAGTTGCTATTTTAAATGCTTCTCTAACCATAGATGGAATGTTATTTCCATTGACAACTTGTTTAGCATATTTTGTCATTGGCTTCATCATTCCTACAATGTCAACAATTTGAAATCTACCTTGTTTTGATTTTTTAATCGGTTTTTGTCCTGTAATCATCATCATTGGCATACCACCAAGTTGCGCATAAGCTGCACACGTCGAGAAGTTTGTTGCTCCAGGGCCAAGTGTTGCCATACAAACACCAACTTTTCCTGTAAGTCTTCCATAAGTTGCAGCCATAAAACCTGCCCCTTGTTCGTGTCGTGTTAAGATAAGTTTGATTTTTGAGTTACGTAGTGACTCAAGCATATCTAAATTTTCTTCACCAGGAATACCAAAAATATATTCAACGCCTTCATTTTCTAAGGCTTTTACAAATAAATCAGATGCCTTCATCTATTTTCTCCAAATTTTAATTTTTTATTTCGATAATTTTGCGTAAGTTTCTCACAAATTGATTTAAATCAATGTTAAAAAAAAGTAATTAGTACTTACTTGGTTAAATTTTATACATAAGTGCGAATATTCGACACAGTCGTATCTCTATTATTATATTAAGTTTAAATTTATAGATTAAAGTACTAAGTTAATAATAATGCTTATCAATGATACTAATAAGATTTATTAATTTTTTTCTCCCAATTTGGATTTAATTATACCACTTTGTTGAGTATATGTAAATGTGTAGGTTGTTAATATTCTTGTTGGATAAAGTCATCTTCAATAAAAATATAGATAAAGGCAAGAAGAGGAATGATAGCAATTGCTAGAATCCAAAGCTGTTTATCATTTTTATCTTTAAATTTTTTTTCTATAATTGAGGTAAAAGCATAGAACCAAAGTATGGCAAAAAGGATAATGATACCAATCATAATATTTGTCATGATAGTTCCTTTATTTTTATATTGTATAACGACTTAAATATAATCTAGCAAAAAAAAAGAAATTAGTTTATCAAATAAGATTATTCTTTTATTATTTAGACTTCAAAGTTCTTTTATACCGTAAAATAGCAACTTTTCAAGTAATTATTTATTTTCTTTACAAATATCATTTTTTTCTGATAGAATAGAGGATATTTAAAAATTGGTTGCTAAATGGAAGATAAAAGAAATTGTATTAATATAGATATCTATAACCTCTTAGATGATTTAATTACTTATACTGATACAAGTGGAAAAATAGTTGAATGTAATGATGCTTTTGTTTCCTTTACTGAAACATCAAGAGATAAGATTATTGATAATTATGAAAATAGTTTTTTTAATTCTAGTTATGAAGCAGACTCATTTAATGACCATGAAAATGGAGATGAAGTTGTTGGTTACGAAGAGGTAATTACAATTAATAACAAGATAAGAGTCTTTGATACTAAAAAACGCTTTATTGCTCAAAGTGATACGATTAAAGGAATTTTGACAATTCGTAAAGATATTACGCAAAATAAAGAGGCTTCATTACTTTATAAAGAGGATAAGAAGATTCTTAAGCATATTGCACAAGGTGAAGATTTATTACACATTTTACATGAAATTATTAAATCTGCCGAGAAAATGAAAGCAGATATGCGTTGTTCGATACTTCTACTTGATAAGAGTGGTAAACGACTTTTTTCTGCGGCAGCACCAAATATACCAGAGTTTTTTACTAAAAAGATTGATGGGATGAAAATTGGTGAAGAGATAGGTTCATGTGGTTCAGCAGCTTACTTAAAAAAGCGTGTTATTGTTGAAAATATAGCTGAACATGAAAATTGGGAACAAGCAAAAAGATTGGCTTTAAAAGCAGGTCTTCATGCGTGCTGGTCTCAGCCAATTTTTTCTTCAAGAGGGGAAGTTTTAGGTACCTTTGCAATGTATTATAATCATCCTAAAACACCTACAGAGTTTGATTTGCATGTGATTGAAGATAGAGCAAGTATTGCAGGTATTGCTATTGAAAAGCATAAAAATGAGTATCAAATACAAAGAAATCAAGAAAGAGAGAAAAAGCAAGAAGAGTTACTGATGCATAAGTCAAAGCAAGCTATGATGGGAGAGATGTTAGAAAATATTGCTCATCAGTGGCGGCAACCCCTTTCAGTGATTTCAACTTCAGCTACGGGATTAAAAGTTAAAAAAGAGTTAGGGATTTTAGATGATGCTTTAGAGCATAAAGCCTTAGAGAGTATTAATGAAAATGCCCAATATCTCTCTCAAACAATTGATGATTTTAGAAACTATTTTAAGTCAGATAATATTGAGGTAAAGTTTAATCTAAGAGATGCCTTTGAAAATACTTTAACTTTAATTGATGTAACACTAAAAAGTAAGAGTGTTAATATTATTGCTGAGATTGATAATATTGTTTTGTTTACATTAGAGAATGAATTAACCCAAGTCTTTATGAATATCTTTAATAACTCTGTTGATGAACTTGCTTTCTTAGAACAAGAAGATAGACATATATACGTTAAAGCGTATAAAGATAGTGAAGATGCAGTTATTAAGATTATTGACTCTGCACATGGTGCAAAAGATGAGATTATTAACCGTATTTTTGAACCCTATTTTACAACTAAACATCAAAGTAATGGAACAGGTATTGGATTGTATATGTGTAAAGAGATTGTTGAGAAGCATATGAAAGGAACAATCGAAGCACGTAACAATACTTTTGTTTATAATAATAAAGAGTATCGTGGTTTAGAATTTGTAATTACACTACCAATTTAGAAAATATTAAGAAAACGTATAGATAAAAGCTATAAATTAAGCTATAATGACAAAAAATAATATAATTATTAGAAAAATGTTACAAATAGGGAAAGGGAGTAATGCAAAGTTTAGCTAATGAGGTTTATAGTGCTATTCAATCCTCACGTATTACAGATGTAAAAGATTGTATGGAGGAGTTAGTATCTGTTTTACAGTCAGACGAAGAGTTACTAGCAGAGGTTGAAAAGCGTTTAGATAAGAAAGACATTTTGTGGTTTAATCGCAATAACAATGCTATCTTTTTTGAGATACCAAAAGATAATACGTATCTTCAAAGTACAAAGAAACTTGATATGGATGAAGAGGTTTCTTGGTTTCTTAGTGAAATTAAAAGTTCACAAAAGATTAATTGGGAAAATGTAAAATATCGTTATCAAAGGGCCTTGAAATTTCTAGGAACTAAAGATGTTATTTACTATAATAAAATTCGAAAAATTGTTCTTGTACAATATGAAGATAAATGGAGATATCTAAACGAATAGTCAATGTTGATTGACGTTATAATACACATTAGAGTGGGAGCTTTTGTGTTGATAACTAAAAAAGATGCTAAAGGTTGATATGCATAGCATAGAAAAAAATCAGATTAATTTTATACTACAGTCCTCTTTTGAACTTTCGAATCAAGCAATTTACTGGATTAATAAACATGGTCGAATTATTTATGCTAACAGTGTTGGCTGTAATGATTTAGGATTTACACAAGAAGAGATAGCTAGCTTACATGTTTGGGATGTCAATCCTGAAGTTGATACCAAAGAGAAGTTTTTAACTATTTTTGAATCTTTTGCAAATAATGAAAATGAGAGTGAAAGAGGTAATGTCTTTGAATCAACCCATAAAACAAAAGAGGGGATTGTATTTCCTGTTGAAATATCTTCAAAAGTTGTTCACGATGAAAATGAGACTTATTTAATTTCTTATGTTAGGGATATTAGCAATAGGATTGAACGAACGCAACGTTTACAGCTTTATTTTGAGTTTCTAAATATTACCTCAGATATAATTCTTTTAGTAGATAGAGAGAGTCAGTTTGTAGAGTTTGCTAATAAAACAGCCTGCGAGAAATTAGGTTTTACCATTGAAGAATTTACCAAAAAGCGAGTTTCAGATTTTAGAAAACCACTGAAAGACACTATAGAAATTCCTGAAATTTTTAGAAAGATTGAACAAAAATCTTCTATGACAACTTATGGTGTGTATACGTGTAAAAATGGGGAGAGTTTTCCTGTTGAAACCTCTTTGAGTATGAAAACTTATCAAGAGAAAGATTATATTTTAGCTATTTCAAGAGATATTCGTGAGCGTGTGGATATTGAGAAGAAAAAAGAGCATTTAAATCAAAAATTAAAAGATTATAACAAAACTTTAAAAGAAGAAGTAAATAAAGCAAAAGAGGAGTTACATGAGTATGAACGACTTATGTTTCATCAATCAAAAATGGCTGCAATGGGAGAGATGCTTGAAAATATAGCCCATCAGTGGCGACAACCATTATCTGTTGTTTCAGTATTAGCAACGGGTATGAAGTTACAAAATGAGAGTGGGTTGCTTAATAAAGAGTTATTAGAAGCTGGGCTAGATGATATTAATAAAAACTCACAGTTTTTATCAAAAACTATTGATGATTTTAGTGAATTTTTTAAACCTAATAAAAATAGAAGCTCTTTTATTATTCAAGATGCTATTGAAAATGCTTTAACTTTTTCTGCTTCAACTTCAAAAAGTTTAGAGATTGAGGTAATTAAAAACTACAGTAACTTAGAACTTTTTACTTTTCAAAATGAGTTTGTTCAAGTTTTAATTAACTTATTAAATAATGCACGAGATGCCTTGAAACTTATTGAGACAAAACGTTATATCTTTATTGAAGTATTTAGTACTGATGATGAAATTATTATTGAAATAAAAGATAATGCGGGTGGAATACCAAAAGAGATTATTGATAAAGTTTTTGAACCCTATTTTACAACAAAACATAAAAGTCAAGGGACAGGAATAGGACTTTATATGTCACAAGAGATTGTTAAAAAGCACATGAAAGGAAAACTACTCGTTTGTAATGAAGCGTTTGAATACAAAACCGAGCACCTTTATGGGGCAAAGTTTAGTATTGTATTATCTAAAGATGAGGTTTAATAACTAATTTTTTTAAATTTCTCAGCCTCTAGTTTTTCGTCAAAAAACTCTAACGTCATTTCTGCCATATCGGTATAGATAAGGATATAAAAATAGTTATTATCATACTTAAACTCTAAGGCTTGTTCTTTACAAAACATATCTTGTGCAACATAGAGTGAAATTTCATCTAATTGTTTAATTTGCTCATAAATAGGAGTAAATTCACTATTTTTTGGTGTTTGTAAACCTAAAAGAAATTGAAATTCTAAAAGACCAACATCATCTCTTTGTATTTTTGCGTTGATTGTAAGAACTTTTTCTTTACCCTCTTTAAGGTAATGAATCTGTAAGGAATCAGTTTTATTACTAACTATAGAGATAATCTCTTGATTAACAAGTTGTTCAAAATATTTATTATAGTGGGTTTTAAAGTATGTCTTATTCATAAAATAATTATATACTTCTCTTTCTTTATCCTCTCTTTACATTGATGAGTTTAAAATAAATTTGTCACTATTTTGTAATCAAGGTAAAAGGGTTTTATATTTTTCTTTTCTTTTTGACATAAATTTATTATTTAACTTAAACAAACTGTTAGATGTTATACAATAGTTTTAATATAATGTAAGTCGTAATAAAAAGGAGTCTTTATGAATGAAGAAGAATTAAATGAATTTTTAAAAATGGTTGTTCCTATGTTAAAAGAATTGCCTAATGAAGAGATTGAAAATCAGTTAAATCAAATTGATATGACCCAAGAAGAGCGTGAAAACTTCTATAATATGATTATGGTTCTTAAAGAACAAGAAGATTAATACTCTTGTTCTAAAATTTTAATATTTTTTGTAGGGTCAAGTTCATAGGCAATATCTTGTGTTTTTAATTGTGATAAGATATGAAAAACTTTTTCATCACGATTTAAAAAACTATTTTTGTTGACAAACATTTTGTTTTCTACACACAAATCAAAATTATGAAACTCTTGATCAATTTTTTTCAAACGCATGAGCATTTGATTATTATCACAATAGGTCGGTCGTTTACTATTCCCTAAGAGTAAGTAAAAAAGATCATTAGAGTATATTGGTCGAATTAATAAAAACTTATTGTCTTCTTGTTTACAAAAGCTACATTTAATATCATCTGTACAGTTTAGACTATTAGATAAAGCAATGAGATTTTGTGTAGGATTCTTTTTGTAGACTTTGTGTAAAAAGCGTTTACCGTGATGGCAATCACTATTTATAAAAATATAGTCATGGTTATGCTGTTCATAGAGCATATAACCTTTTTGTGTCTCCATAACTTTATCAATTTTAAAGTCCTCAGAAATAGTTGTAAGCATATCATAAAGAGCTTCAAGCTCCTTATGATTATTGTCGTAAATTAATATCTTCATAACTGTTGTCCCGAACTATATTGTAAATTAAATTCATAGTTCTAATTTTTATCTTTTATAATTATAAAAGGAAATGGTATTTAAATAGTATTTTTTTCAAAAAGTAGTAGATAAATTAAATACTACCTAAAGGTAGAATTAAGTTAACTTGCAATATTATTTCATAAATACTACCTCTAGGTAGAATAAAAAAGGAATAAAATGAAAAAATTAATTGTATTAATAGCAATGCTTGGTAGCATGTTTGCAAATGAAGTAGTCGTAGAAAAAGTAACACAGAAGTTTTTAACAGCATTAAAAACTATGGATAAGCAAGAGATTACTCAATTGTTAACACCTACTGCGTTAAAGAGAGTAAATAGTGTTGATAATCATATCGTTTATTTTAGGGATATTAATATTGTTGATATTAGACAAAAAAATGAATTTGGTAATTATCAAGTCATCTTAGATAATCAAGAGTTTAATCACCTTAGTGTCAAAAGAGATGACACAGGTATTTATAAAGTAGTAGGGTTATAAAAGCGACGCTTTTTATTTATAGTTTTGTAGCTTGGTTTTTTAAATCCTCTAAACTCCTCTTTGAAAACATTTTATTGAGGAGTTTTTTGGGCTCTTGCCAGTCATCATGAAGGGCACACTTATTACTCCCTGTACATAATCCAACGCCTAGTAGGCACATTTTTTTATCTATTTGTTCTTTTACCGCATCTAAAATATCGCCAACCAAGATATCTTTAGCCTCTTTTTTAAGGACATAACCTCCATCTCTTCCTCTTAATGAGATGATAAGCTCTGCATTAACTAAATAGGTCATTACTTTAGTGAGATATTTATACGGAATCATCAATTTTTGAGATAACTCTTTTGCGTTGTATCGTTTTTCATGATCAAGAGCTATAAGTGTCAGTATTCTTATAGCATATTGTGACGTAGTATTTAATTTCATTTTATAAGCTACTTTTTATTAGATTTTATAGTATATTACACTTTTGCTTAAAATAATACTACTTAAAGGTAGAATTAAGTTTCATTTAACTACTATTCCATATGCCACTTAAAGGTAGAATATAAGTGGCCGTTAAACTAACCAATTACAAAGGTTATTTGTATTTTTTACCCTTTCTATGAAGTGACTCTTTCCCTCCTATGTTGCTTTATTGAGATACAAATAACCTTCTTATATAATTTCTCATAAATTTGTTATAATTAAAAATTAAAAAGAAGAGCTATGAAGTTTTACAGTAAACGTGGAAATTATGTCATTCTTAATTCCTCAAGTTTTCTTAATGAAATATTTTTTGATATTAGTAAACAACCTAAAGAGATAATAGAACAAAATTATCTTTTTATGATTCAAGAGGATAAACTATTGCAAAAAATGAGTGATGAAATACTTCTTGCTTTACCTGTTGATATTGTACCTCATGCAAAAAAAAGAAGAATGCCTTATAATTTTGAAAATTTTCAAGCGTTATACTCTTGTTTAAAAAAAGAGAATGCAATTCCTTACGTGGGTGAAGATATCATAAATAAAAAATAAGGAACAAAAATGCCTGAAAATGCCTATTTATATTTAGGAGTACTATTAGTAATTAGTCTCTATTTTGGTTGGCGACTTAATCGTTAACTAATTACTTCTGTATTTGTCTAACCTCTTTAATCAATCGTATAAAAATATGTAAAACCATACAATAAAGCGTTAATATAGTAAGTAGTGCCATATTTGAAAAAGCTTCATCTTCAAAGTTGACTTGTAGAGTAAAATAGTAGTTTAAAGTAAAAAGTGTTGTTAAAATTGTTGAAACTATTCCTCTATGTGCAGGTGGATTTCTTTTAATTGTTGGCCAATACTCATACATTAAATAGATAAGGGTTAATAAACTGATTGTCAAAATAATTTGGTAAGTAATGGTGAATGTGTCCCCTAAAAAGTATAACATGATAGGCAAAATACCTATGATAGTAGAGGTTTGAATAAAGTAATGAAAACTTGCTTTATAATAAGCTTGAATATATAATTTATTAGGTGTAATTGCTTTTGCAAAATAGATGAGTAAAAAAAAGATAAAAAGATTAAACCCAATAAAAATGAGTAGATTTTGTGTATTTGTATTGGTATGAATTATATCTAAACAGAGCTCTTGAAGCTTTTGTAAGTCTCCGCTGTGAGGTATACCAAATTTATAACAGATATTATTGCTTACCAAAACTACTCCTAGCGATGCTTATTGATAATTAGTATAGTAAAAATTATGTTAACAGCAGATAAAATAATCTTAATAGAGTTTTCCAAACTTTTCACAATGAATAAGGTATAATCGCAAGTCTAACTCTATTTGATGATAATCAGGTTGTAAATTCGTACATAAGTTATAAAAAGCTTTGTTATGCTCTTTCTCTTTTAAGTGGGCTAATTCATGTGCCACAATCATTGTTAAAAAAGCTTCAGGTGTTTTTTTAAAAAGTGTAGCTATCCGTATCTCATTTTTTGCTTTAAGTTTGTTTCCTTGTACTCTTGAAATGAATGTGTGTAAGCCTAAGGCGTTATCAATGACATTGATTTTTGAATCATAGATAATTTTACTGAGAGTATATTTTTTATAGTAACTATTTTTTAAATCATTGACATAGGCGTATAAGGCTTTATCATTCGTAATTGTATGTGCAGTTGGGTATTTTGAGAGTAAGTATTTACCCAACCTATTTTGATCAATGAGTTTTTGAACTTGTGTTTGAATATGGGGTGGGTAGTGTTGGATTTGTTTCAACGAATAAGCTTTAAAATACGATAAAAGTGAATACTATCAATTAAAAGAAGGGCAAAAAGTCCAAATATCCAATACATAAACCATTGTGAAATCATCCCTATAAAACCACCTTCATAAAAATAATCGATAACCTCAATGATTAAAAAGATGAAGAGGGTTGTTTTAAAGGAGAGTTGTTGTTTGTTGATTAAGTGTTCAATGTCGTACCCTCTAAGTTTAAATTTAAAGTAAACATAGATGATAATCATAGGAATAAGTAGGGCTAAAAGGATAATTTCATTGAGAATTATTTGGATAGTGCGTACTTCTCCTAAGAGATAAAGGTACGTACTTATTATGATAATAAAGGTTAAGGTAAATAGTAATTTATTGTTCAAAGTATCTCCAAAATGAGGATAATTTTAACACAACTTTTTTGATTAGTCAAACGTTTCAAGAAGCAAATTTTGCTTCTTAAATTTCATCTTTTATTGCTTTCATATCTTTAATTTTTCTTAGATAACTCTCTTTTTTAGATTCAACAAATTCCATTCTGTCTTGGTTGATTTCAAGATACTGTTCTTTTGAATACTTAATAATCTTAAAAAGATAGTTCCGCTTAGATGTAAGAAAGTCTTCAATTTTTTCAAATCCAAAATTTGCTTTTAGTTTGGTGAGAATCTCATCTTCTCTTGGATGATAAACAGAGAATTTAGTAGGTTCACTCTCATATAGCTCAACACTTTCGTTGATTTGCTGTTCAAAATGAGCGATGGTAGCCTGCGTTGTTTGAATATAGCTGTACGATAATGCCCCATTAAAATAAGCAAACTTTTTGCGTAATGCTGAAATATTTTCCAAAATAGCACGATGGTATTGTCGCAATACATTTTCATAAACTTTTGCAGCAAAGTGTCGGGTAGCAGAAAATTCTGCATCTGAGGCAATCTCTCTGTGTTTTTTGAGAAGTTCATAAGGCTCTTGCCATCGGTGCACTTTTTGTTTAATATTATTTCTGTAAACATTACGGTAAGCTTCATCGGCATCAAGTTCAATTTGTTTGAGTTCTTTAATGGCACGTTTAAACATCTTATCAATAGTTTGGTCATCATAAAAGAGATTTTTATAAACATTGTCTGAATCAATCCAGTAGGTATCATATGCTACTTTTTCAAAGTTGTCTTTACTTAAAAAGCCACCTTTTTCTTCATAACGATGCGTTTGTATGGTTTTAATGTTTTTGTAGGTTTCATGTGCCATTTTTTCCATAATAGTCTCTAAAGAGTTGTAAACACCAAAAAGTTCTTTGGAGTAAGTTTTGTGTATTGAGTCAAAAGCATCTAATACATCAGCTTCACTCGATTTTAAAACATCAACTAAGGAGTCATATACACCAATAATTGTCTCATACTCTTTAACTAGAATATCACAGATACCTTTTAAATCTTTTTTAATAGCAAACTCTTTAGACTCAGCTGCTTGTGGTCGTATGGTATTTTCAATAAATTCTAACACCTCATTAATATTAGACTCTTTTAAAAGTTGCATATCTCCTGACATATCTTTGCTATTAATCATTTTGATAGCTTCGTGATAGTTAGCAAACTGATCTTTGAAAAAATCTAATGAGTCAACGCTAAGATCTTTATTCAGCTCTTTTTTGAATGCTTTTGTTACAGCATCAAAAGTATCATCTAAAAGAACACGTTTTTGTTGTTGTCGTGAATCTAGGGCTTGTTTTGCAGAAATAGGCGTTACCTGAGCAAAATATTTAGCAAATTTTTCACTTACGTAGTTTGTAGTTGTCTCTATTTGTTTTTTGGTAAATTTATCTTTTTGATTTAAAACACACAATGATTTATTTTTAAAATGTTCCATATACTCTTCAAGTACTTCTGCTTCACTCATTTTTCCTGCATTGTCAATTAATGTTAACCAAATAATTCCACCTACATCTCTTAATACTCTTCGTGTGGTATCGGTATCACTTTGACTTTGTGAATTAAGACCGGGTGTATCAACAAAACTAATATCTTTTAAAATATCCATTGGTGCATACAAGGTAAGGTATTTAATATCTTTCATTTCATGTTGACGTTGGTCTGTAAAATCAGAAATACTCTCTATAGGTGCATACTCTTGAGCACCCGAATAGTAAGTGATTTTGAGTTTATACTCTTCCCCATAGTTAATAAAATTTACTTTAGAAGTAACGGGTGTAATTCCTGTTGGCAGAATATTACGCGATAGTAAAGCATTTAAAAAGGTTGATTTACCCGAACTAAATTGTCCTGTAATGGCAACTTCCATTGGGTATCGTGAACGACGAATTTGTTTATCTAAAATAGATTTTAGCTGAATTGAGGGTAAAAATTTTTCATCTAAAAGTTTAGCTCGGATACGTTTGATATCTCCTACTAATCCCTCTTCAAAAACTTCCTCTTTTTCAAAGAATTTATCGGCATACTCTTTTACAAAGCTATTTAGAATACTCATAGTTTAAGCTCCCCAGATATATTTTCTAGTTTTTTGATTTTTTTGTGAATGGCAATGGTTAATTCATCTTTATTAATTTCATTTTGTTCAAAAGTTGCAATTCTATTTTGTAGTGCTTTTTCATCTTTTAGAAGTTTTGCTTCAAATACTTTTAGTGGTTCAGCAATCTCTTGAAAAAAGCTTTCAATAAGTAATTGAGAAATCTTATTTGCTTTCTCTTTGATACTATTTTCAATAGGAGAGAACTCCTCTTTAATGTAGCTTTCAATATTTCTATCTAATTCAGGCAGCTTATTTGCTTTACTTTTTGCAACTTCACTAACTATTTTTGAAATAAGTACTTCATTTGAAGTGGTTAAAAAACCACTTTTAAAGTCATCTTGGAAAAAACCTCGTGCATCAAAATTATCATTCTTATGTCCAATTGTAAATCCCATATCTTGATATTTTTGTTCAAATACTTCACCAATATTTTGAGATTTCTTAATAAACTTGTATCGATAGTCTCGAATAACATCAATAATACCATCTTTGATAGCGGTTTCTACAATAGTTCGAATACGATTTGATTCTGGTCTTTTTTTTGTTTTTTCAAAACTGTATCGAACGTCACCAAAAACACGTTGTTTAATCACCCCTTGTAAATCTAAGAGTTCGTTAACTAAAAAAGTCTCTAAGGTACTAATATAAGATTTTGCATCATTTTTATGAATATTAATATCTTCTGCCATGGCTTCAAAAATTGATTCATTAGTAGACTTTTTCTTACTAAACTCTTCTAACTCTTTTTCTAACTCCTCTTTTGATTTTGAAAGTAAGATAAGTTCATAATTAAAAGACTTTAGCTCTTTTTCAATGGTTTTAAGTAGTTGTGTTTTAGCCCCTTTAATAATTAAATCTGATTTTGAAGAAGAGGCACCAAAGAGTGTTTCATTTAAATAATCTTCAATCTCTAAAATACCCGTATCTTCAAGATTATATCCTGCTTTAATGGCTTCTTGACTTTTTCCAGTTCTATGAAGTAGTGCCATTTTCCCTGAAATAGGAATAAACTTAATAGATTTTAAGATGTAATCAAGTTGGGAATCTTTATTTAGAGCTTTGAGTTGCCGTTCAATAGATGATTTAGTGTAGTTAATAACTTCTTCTAATTGCTGTTCGCTAACTGTGTCGGCTCGAGTGATAACAATAAGTAGTTTAGTAATATTTTGATAAAGCAAAGCATCAATAATAAATTCAACATCTTTGAGTGTTGCACTTTGACTTACGTTCATGAGATGAAGCATTAAATCACAAGCAGATAAATACTCTTTGGTTATCTCTTCTCTTTGAATAACGGGGTCATCAAGTCCAGGTGTGTCAACGATTTCTATGCCATCTGCTAAAAAATTTAAATCAGATTTGAGTTCAACATATTTTACTAAGTTACACTTTTTGCCACTAGCTTCTGCACTGGTAAAGGCAGCCAAATTATTAATATCAACCTTTTCACTAACAGACTTTTCTTGAATTATCTTTTCTAAGTTATCGCCAAAAAGTGTTTTAGTTTCGTTGACAAACTCTTTAATGGATTCAATCTGTCGCGCACTTGATTCAATTCTATTCCACTCTTGCTTATTCCAATAAAATACTTTTGCTTCAGGAGAGCCATGTTTTACTATAGTTAAGTTTGCCGTTTCAGGAACAACAGCACTTCCGAGGATTTCTTGACCCATAAGGGCATTTAGCATGGTAGATTTACCTGCATTCATAACGCCAGTAATACCAATAGAAAACTTTTGATTATCAAGATAGCTTTGCGTAGTAGTTAACTCTTCTTTAAATTCATTTGAGTTAAAAGTCTCTTGTAACTCTACAATGAGTTCTTCAAGCTCTATTTTTAACTCTTTAAATGATTTTTCATCTTCAATTTCGATTGTCTCTTCACCTTTAATTTCATCATCACAGATAGCTAATTCAGCAGGATCAAATAAAGAGATAAGCTTATTATATTCTACCGTTTGAAGTATGGATTCATTTTTTAAGTAATCAAAACTTTCATGAAGTTTTTCAATTTGACAGTTTCTTGTATCATTTTCAATAGAATCAATTAAACAGTATTGTAGTTGATAGAGTTCATCTAGATTTGAGACTTTTTTATTTGTAATATGAGTAATAAGTTTTTTAAAGCTATCAAGGGTAATGAATTTTTCATAATCTCTTCGTGTTGGCAAAAGAACAAGGGCTGCAACATCAAAAAACTCATCACGGTTTTTATAATTTTCAGTACCATAAGTAGTAGTTTGTTCGACATGCATTCCATGGTAGAGTAAAAAGTAATCATTTGCTAGACTCATATTATTCCCTTCAGTTAATATTTATTACTATCTACATGTGTGTAGATGAATAAATTCAATAAATAGTGTTAGTATGTGATTCAATAAAAAGTTTGTATGTTAAGTAGGTTTAAAATAAAACTTCTTTTAAATTTAAGAACTAATTTTTATAGACCCATAAATACAAAAAGCCAATTATTCCAATGAATAATTGACTTTTTCTATTGTTTTGCATAGGAGAGGAAAACCCCTCCTTTAAGGATTATCGTAGTGCTACGAGTTTTCTTCTTAAGTATGCAATTTTATTTTGTAATGGTAAGTGTTTTGGACAGTGGTCTTCACATGCAAGTAAAGACATACATCCAAAGATTCCATCATCATCACCAATTAATTCATAGAAATCATCAGCTGTTCTTTGGTCATGTGGATCAACTTCAAATCTTGCAACTCTGTTAAGTCCAACTGGTCCAACAAAGTCAGGTCGCATAAGTTTAGTACCACACGATGCAACACAAATTCCACACTCAATACATCTGTCTAATTCGAATGTTTCATTAGCTACATCTGGATCAACTCTTTCTTCCATTTTTGCAATGTTTGTCTCTTCTTCAGTAACAATCCATGATTCAACTCGTTTAGACATTGAATCCATCCATTTACCAGTGTTAATTGATAAATCTTTGATAAGTTCAAATGCTGGCATTGGAAGAAGTGTTAACTTTCCTTCTGGGTAGTTAGCAATAAGTGTTCTACAAGCAAGTGCTGGTTTCCCATTAACTACCATACCACAAGAACCACAAATACCTGCTCGACATACGAAGTCAAATGATAAATCTGGATCCATCTCTTCTCTAATTTTCATTAATGCAATGAAAAGAGTCATTCCTGGAGTCTCTTCAAGTTTATACTCTACGTAGTGTGGCTTAGAAATAGCACTTCGTGGATTAAACTTCAGAACTTTAATTGTAATTTCTCTACCTTGTTGTGTACTCATTACTTATCTCCTGCTCTTTCATTTCTTTCTTTGTAGTTCATTGGTAAGTCGAACTTCATTAAGGCATCTTGAATATCGTGTCTATCTTTACCTTCAGCTTCCATTTTTTCTCGAATAGAATCAACTTCTTCTTGTCGTTTAGCAGATAATTCATTTTCAATAATCATACCCTTAGCACCATAACCTCTAAATGCTGGAGGCATTTCCATTGTCATAATGTCTAAATCTTCATAGGTAATTGTTGGTTGAGTATCTTCTTTGTTTGGCCATGAAGTTAATGTTCTGTTTAACCAGTTTGCATCATCTCTTTTTAGGTAATCTTCTCGATAGTGTGCCCCTCTTGATTCAGTTCGCTCTCGTCCACCTTTAGCAACACAAAGTGCTACTTTAAGCATTCTTGGAACTCGGTACGCTTCTTCAAGCTCTGGGTTACCACATCGCTCTTTAGATTTAACAGTGATTTGTTTTGTTTTCTTTAATAGATCTTCTAACTCATCAACTGCAGCTGCAAGTCCTTCACCATCTCTAAAGATACCAACCTTTTCATCCATAAGGTTTTGCATTCTGTTTTTAATAACAAAGATATCTTCGCTTCCATCGTATGCTAAAATATCATCAATATATTTATCTTGTTCATCTAAGAACTTTTGAACGGTAGCAGTTGGAATAGTTACATCATTTGCTAAACAGTAATCAGCAAAGTAGTTACCAATAATCATACCGGCAACAACTGTCTCAGATACTGAATTTCCACCAAGTCTGTTAAATCCATGCATATCCCAACAAGCAGCTTCACCACAAGCAAATAGACCCTCTAATTTTTGAGACTCACCTGTTGGTTTCGTTCTAATACCACCCATAGAGTAGTGTTGCATTGGAAGAACTGGTGCCCATCCTGCTTTACCTTCGTCAGCTGGATCAATACCATTAAAGATTTGACAAATTTCTTGTACATCTCTTAAGTTCTTCTCGATGTGTTCTCTACCTAAAATAGAAATATCTAACCAGATGTGTTCACCGTATGGAGAAGGAACACCTTTACCATTTCTAATGTGCTCAATCATTCTTCGTGAAACAACGTCTCTAGAAGCAAGCTCTTTTTTCTCTGGCTCGTAATCTGGCATAAATCTATGTCCATCAACGTCTCTTAAGATTCCACCATCACCTCGACACCCTTCAGTTAATAAAATACCTGATGGTACGATTGGCGTTGGGTGGAACTGTACCGCTTCCATGTTTCCTAGTGTTGCGACACCAGTTTCAAGTGCGATAGCAGCTCCAATACCTTCACAAATAACCGCATTTGTTGTTTGTTTAAATACTCTTCCGTATCCACCTGTAGCAATACAGGTTCCTTTAGCAACGTAAGCCTCTAATTCACCTGTAATTAAATCTCTAACAATTGCTCCATAACATCTGTTATCTTCGTGGATTAAAGAAATTGCTTCTTTTCTATCTCGAATATCAACGTCATGCTTAAGTGCTTCATTTGCCACACCAAATAACATTGTGTGTCCAGTAGCATCTGCAGTGTAACATGTTCGCCATTTTTTAGTACCACCGAAGTCTCTTGATGTGATTAGACCATGTCTGTCAGCATCTTCAGTAATGGTTGTTTTTTTAGCATTGATAACGGCTTCTCTTGAACCTTCTTGAACTCTTGACCAAGGCACACCCCAAGCTGCAAGTTCTCTAATCGCTTTTGGAGCAGTTGTTACGAACATTCTTGCAACATCTTGATCACATCCCCAGTCAGAACCCTTTACCGTATCTGCAAAGTGTAAATCTTCGTTATCACCATCAGACATTTTAGAGTTACCTAAAGATGCTTGCATACCACCTTGAGCAGCAGCAGAGTGTGATCTTTTAACAGGAACAAGTGATAATACAACTGTACTTAATCCCTTTTTTTGTGCAGCAACACCAGCTCTTAAACCAGCAAGTCCCCCACCAATTACTAATGCATCACAATAATTAATTTTCATTACGCAACTCTCCCATCATTTATTTTATATTCAATAACTTGTGCAGTTGGTACATATCGCTCACCGTAGTTGTCTGCGTGATCCATACCAATTTTCATATAAGCTGCTAATGTAGCAAATCCTAAGATTAAGAAGAACCAAGTTAATATTTTCTTTAAAGATTTTAATTTAGCCCGTGTTGCTTTTGGATCATCACCGTCAAACCATCCCCATTTAACAGCAAGTCTATATAAACCGATAGTTCCGTGGAACTCAACAGCTAATAATAAAAGAATGTATAGTGGCCACATCCACTCTGACCAAACTCTATCTGCTGATGCGTATGGACCAATAGCATCTGAGCTTGTCATAATAATGTAAAGGTGAATAGAACCTAAGAAGAACATTGCAAACCCAGTAAAGGCCTGTGTAAACCATAGTTTAGTGTCTTCATGTCCCATATTTTCAGCATGTGCTTTCATTACTTGATACTGTTTAAAGCTTCCTGGTAATTTTCTCATTCCCATTGCAGCATGGGTAATAAAGATAATAAAAATCACTAATGCAGCAATTGATACTAATAGAGGGCTTCCTCCATCAAAAATGAAACTTGCTTCTAAGAATTTTGTAACACTATACATAAAATCTTTACTTACAAGAATAGACGATACTAATAACATATGTCCCCACATAAAAAGACCTAGAATTAAACCAGTGGCACTTTGAATATAATCAAGCTTTGCTGGAACTCTACTCTTTTTTCTCTCAACAGTCTTTCCTAAATAACCTTCGATTAGGTCACTCATATGACATCCTTTCTCATGAATTTTTTTACCAAAGCAAATAAAAAATTTTATTAAATCTTTTATTTGGTTTGGATCCTTAGTTAACGTAGCGATAGTATAGCTAAATAGGGCTTCAATCATAGTATAAATTTATGTATAAATTATGTAGATAGGTGTACAACTTTTGTACATATAAAAGAAAAAAGCCCACATTAGTGGGCTTTCAAAAAATATTAAGTTTTACAAAATAGTGTATAAAATGAATAAGTATTTGTTACTTAATAACACATTTTATTTAATAAACAGTGACTCCACTGCTAACTTAGAAACTTCGATAATAGCGTCAATATTTGGAATTGGTACAAAGAATACAATGGCACTACCAATACCACCCCAAAGGATCAGTGCAGCTACTAAAGCAATCACATAAGTAGAGATTCGTTTATCATTAAAGGTTTGACTGACACACTCCTCTTTTGTTGGATAAAAGTACATCATTGCAATGAGTTTAAAGTAGTAGTATACTGACACAAAGGTTGCAATAATTGCTAATACTGTTAAGCTTACAAAACCAGCGTTAATTGCTTCAGTAAAGACGTAAAATTTTCCAATAAATCCAATGGTTGAAGGAATCCCTGCAAGAGAAAATAGGAAAATAGTCATAGAGGCAGCCAAGAATGGACGTTCGTGGGCTAAACCTTTAAAATCATCGTATGTAACACGTACCTTTGTTTCAGAAATAATATGTGATACTAAACCAAAAGCTCCAATTGCTGATAATAGATATGCAATTAAATAAAACATTGTAGCATAAGCACTAGCAATATTTTGTCCAATGGCTAAGAAGGCAATAAGTAAATAACCTGTATGAACAATTGATGATGCTGCTAACATTCTTTTTACAATCGTTTGTGATAGGGCTAACCATGTACCAATAGCAAGCGTGAAGACAGCAAGTACATAAACGATGCTATCCCAGTAGTCAATTAAGGTTGTAAAGTCTTGTAGAAAGGCCCGTAAGAAAAGTGAAAAAATTGCAATTTTAAATGTTGATGCCATGTAGGCTGTAACTAACATTGGTGCCCCACGATAAACATCTAATACCCATGATTGGAATGGGAAAGCTGCAATTTTGAATAAAAATGTAAACAGTAGTAATGTAATACCAATATAAACTAATGCTAAATCACCATTTTGGTTTGCATTGATAAAGGTTGCAATATCATTAAAGTTTGTACTTCCTGTTGCTCCAAAAATTAATACGGTTCCTAGAAGGTAAAAACCTCCAATAAATGAACCTAATACTAAGTATTTAAAAATTGCTTCAACTCTTTTATTATCTTCAGTGTTAAACCCAACCATGATATATACTGCAAATGATGCAATCTCTAAAGCTACAAAAGCAGTAATAAGCTCATTTGCATGGGCTAATACCATCATACCAAACAGAGCAAACATAATAATTGCGAAAAACTCACCTTTAAAGTAAGCGTGGTCTTGGAAATAGTGTTCTCCAATTAAAATCACAAGTAGAGTACCCGCAATTAAAAGTAGGTTAAAGAAGTTTGCATAGGTATCAAAAATTAAAACGTTGTTAAACAAATCGTTGTAAGGTCTATTACTAAATAGTTCACCAAAATCTGCTATTGTAAATCCTAAAGCTATAAGTAAAAACAGCGATGAAGTATAGATAAAATGTTTAATCTTGAACTTGTCGTACATAGACATAAACATTAAAACAATTGCTGCTGTTAGAACTGTTAACGTTGGCACAAAATAGTATAAATCACCATAGAATAAATCAGCCATTATTTCATCGCTCCAATTTTTAAAATATCATTTAAGTAATGCGTAACTGTAGGTTCAAATTTATCAATGAACACATCAGGATAGATACCCATTAAGAAGACTAAAACAACCCAAGGTGCTAAACCAATAATCTCTTTAATCTTTAAATCTCTCATTTGTAATTCAACGCCATCTTCACGTTTTTGTAAGATTGCTCTTTGAAACATCCATAACATATAAGA
Organism: uncultured Arcobacter sp.; assembly: GCA_964538295.1. Classification (GTDB taxonomy): domain Bacteria; phylum Campylobacterota; class Campylobacteria; order Campylobacterales; family Arcobacteraceae; genus Arcobacter_A. The sequence goes on from CAZIES010000001.1 coordinate 39,587, forward strand.
AGCTCCAATAATTACTGTTAGTGCAGAGATATAACCTAAAGTGTGATTAAACTCATAAATACCAAAAATAATTAGTAATTCAGATACAAATCCATTGGTACCAGGTAGTCCTACATTGGCAAAAAGCATTACTGCAAAAACAAAAGTTAAAATAGGTGTTTTTTTAGCTATTCCACCTAAATCTTTAATGGTTTTAAATCCAGTTTCATCATGAATAAGTCCAACGAGTAAGAAAAGAGCTCCTGTTGCAATGGCATGGGCAATGATTAAATAAAGCGCTCCATTAATACCATACGCATTTAAGGAGAAGATACCTGCAGCAATAAAACTTAAGTGTGATGCCGATGAGTAAGCAAACATTCGTTTGATGTCATCTTGCATAAGTGCAGCAATACCAAAATAAATAAGTCCAAATAGCCCAATAAACACAAACCACGCGGAGAATTCTACATAAATCTCAGGAAAAATTGGAATCATAAATCTAACGATTGCATAAACCCCAAGTTTTGCCATAATTGATGATAATAAGAATACTGCTCCTGTTGGTGCATTTTTATAAGTCTCCATAATCCACGTGTGAAGTGGAAAAATAGGAATTTTAATACCAAATGCAATAACAAAGGCTAAGAATAACCAAATTTGTTCACTATAGCTTAGTGTTGTTATTTTGGTTAATTCATTATATTGAAATGACCAATGTCCAAATTCATTAAAGAATGAAACCCCAAGATAGAGAATAGATACAAACATTAAAAGTGAACCAGCCATTGTATAGATGGTTACTTTTATTGTTGTAAAGACTTTATCTCCAAAACCATTAATACCAATCATTAAGAAAACAGGTAAAAGCATTACTTCCCAGAAGAAGTAAAATAGGATAACATCTAAGGATAAAAGTGTACCCGTAACACCTGTTTGTACTAAAAGCATATTTAACCAATACCCTTTAGTTCGACCTTCCCAAAGAAGTAAGTAGGCAGTTGGAATTAAAATAGCAATCATCATTAAAATAGTTAATGAAAACCCATCAACTCCAATGTAGTAGTTAATTCCATATTCACTAATCCACGGAACATTTGTCACAAACTGCATTCCTGTTTGTGGTTCAAACTCTAAATAGATTTTTAATACAAGTACTAAAATAACAGACGTTGTTAAAAAGGCAATATTACGTACTGCCTCAACATTTTTAGTTGTAACCATTAAACCAAAAGCAACAACTGCAGGTAAAAATATAATAAATGATAATATATCTGCACTCATATTATAATCCTAATGAAATATATAAATAGACAAAGATACAACTCATACCAATTAGCATGAAGGTTGCATAGAATCTAACATTTGAATTTTGTGATGTTGACACTTTTTGACCAACGTTAATAAACTCATTACACACACCCATGATAAATCCATCAATAATTTTCATATCAAGAACTTTATCAATAAAGGTTGATAATTTTTTTGTACTTTGAACAAAAATTTTGTCATAGGCTTCATCAACATAAAACTTATTGCCAATGAGTCCATCTTCGCTTTCTGGTTGATAAACATCATATTTTGCATACTTTTTATAAGCAGTATAAATACCAGCTGCAGCAACAACAATTGAAGCAATCATTAAGATATATTCTGTTGCATGTGACATATGAATCTTTTCAGAGTTGAGTTGTGCTAACCACATGTCAACTCGTGCTTCACCACCAAAGATTGCTGGGAAGTTTAAGAATCCTGCTAAAATAGCTCCAATTGATAACACTAACATAGGTAGAGTTACTGTTTTTGGAGAGTATTGATATTGTGCAATTTTTTTGTTTGGTGCAACAAAAAGAATGAAGTACATTCTAAACATATAAAAGGCAGTTAAAAATGCTGTTCCCATTCCAATTAACCAGATTAAGTATTGTCCCTCTTGGAAGGCTGCTGCTAAGATGGCATCCTTAGAGAAGAATCCAGAAAATGGAGGAATACCAGAAATTGCAATGACACCCACTAACATACAAAATGAGATAATTGGTAATTGAACTCGGTGTTGCGCCATCTTAAAGATATTTTGCTCATGATGCAGTGCCATAATCATACCACCAGCACCCATGAAGAGCATTGCTTTGAAGAATGCGTGGGTAAATACGTGGAACAATCCAGAAGAGTAGAACCCTAATCCAACCCCAATAAACATGTATCCTAATTGTGACATGGTTGAGTAAGCTAAAATCTTTTTAATATCTTGTTGTCGTGTTGCAATAATTGCAGCAAGTAGTGCTGAAAATGCACCAATATAAGCAATGAAAGTACCAATCTCTTCAATACCTGTGTATAAAAAGTGAAACCTTGCAACCATATAAACACCAGCTGTTACCATCGTTGCAGCGTGAATTAGTGCTGAAATTGGTGTTGGTCCTGCCATGGCATCTGGAAGCCAAGTATATAAAGGAATCTGTGCAGATTTACCCATAGCTCCAACAAACAATAAAATACCAGAGAGTACTAAAAGCTCAGTTGAGGCATTTGCTAAATTTGCTTCAATTGAAGTAAATGATAAGTTTCCTTGACCAATGGCAAAGAATAGTGTAATAACACCTAATATAAACCCAAAATCACCCACACGGTTAACAATAAATGCTTTATTACCTGCCATAACATTTTCTGGGTTGTCATAGTAAAATTTAATTAAAAGGTATGAACAAACTCCAACACCTTCCCAACCAATAAAGAGAATAATTGGGTTATCTGCAAGTACAAGGATTAACATTGATGCTAAGAAGAGGTTAAAATAAGCAAAAAATTTACCAAATCCTTTATCTTTGTCCATGTAACCCACTGCATAGATATGGATTAACCATCCAACAAAGGTAACAAACATTGACATAAAAATTGAGAGGTTATCTCCTAAAAGCTTCATCTCAATGGTTAACTCATCTACTTTTAACCAAGTAAATAGGTTTTGTGAATAGGTTGCTCCTGTACTTTGCATCTCTATAAAGAGTGCTAATGTAAATAAAAATGCAATAAAAGGAGTAACTGTACCAATCCATGCAAAGACATTTTGAGAGAGTTCTCTCTTTTTTATATTATAAAAATAGAGACCACCATTTAAAATTGCACCTAGAAGTGGAGCTAAAATTATAAAAACTAAAAGATTAGTATGCATTATTTACCTCCTTGTCTAAGTGTTGTGAAAATATCTGTATCAAGAGATCTTTTTGATCTAAAGAGTAAAATGATTACAGATAAGAAAATTGCTGCTTCAGCAGCTGCAATTGCAATAACCATAATTGAGATAACTTGCGCATCCATATTAAAGTGGTAACGTGCAAAGGTCATTAAAAAGAGGTTAATTCCATTTAGCATCAATTCAATTGACATATAAATAACAAAGATATTTCTTCTTGCAATGACACCAATAACACCTAATGAAAATAAAATCATTGAAACTGCTGCATAAGATGTAAGTGTAATCATGCTTGACCCCTTGTTTTCTTTCTTTTAACTAAGACTACAGCACCTAAAAGTGCCACTAGAAGTAGAATAGAGATAAGCTCAAATGATACAAGCCAGTTATTATATAGTGTCATACCTACACCTTTGATTCCACCAAAAGTACTCTCTTCTTCAACAATTGATAAATCAGCATCAGGTAAGTTTGATACAGCTTTAATAATTAAAATATTAATAGGCAACATTAAAATTGCGCCAAACCCAATAAATTTAATTTTATTTGGTTCTTCTGGTAAATCTTTTTCTCCAATGTTAAGAAACATTAGGATGAAAAGGATCAGTGTCATAATTGCACCTGCATAAACAATGATTTGAACCATGAATAAAAATGCAGCACTTAAAAGTGCAAACAGCCCAGCCACAGCTAGAATAGAAATAAGTAAACCAAGTGCGCTGTACATTGGATTTCTATATGCAAGCATAGCAACACCACCTGCGATGGCAAGTGCAGAAAGTGCTAAAAACATAAAATCAATCATTATCAAAATCCTTTGATCTTTCGTTATTCATTAAATACTCTTTATCAACTAAAAATTCTTCTCGCTTACTTGCAGTGAAACTAAAGATTCCAGTATCCATTCGAATGGCATCACAAGGACATGCTTCAACACAGTATCCACAATACACACACTCTAATAAATCAATTTTAAATTGTTTTGGTCGCTTCTCAGCAACTTCGTCAAATCGCTCTTCAGCTTCAATGAAAATACATTGAGCAGGACAAGCTGTTGCACACATATAACATGCTACACACTTTTCACTTCCATCGTCCCATTTGGTCAATCTATGAACACCTCTATATCGTTCATCAATATCACTAGGTTGAACCTCAGGATATTGCATAGTTCGAAGATTTGATGTGTCTTTTAAATTCTTTGTAAAGTGACCAATTGTTGTTTTCATACCACCAACAATAGCTGGTATGTAAAGTTTATCTTTGAAGCTTTGTCCTCTTCTTTTAACTATCTTAATACCCATAATTATAATCCTAAATACACAATTACTGATGCAGTAATAAAAATATTAAATAGTGCTAATGGTAATAAAATTTTCCATCCTAACATCTGTAATTGGTCATATCTAAATCGCAGTAGTGTCCATCTAACCCACATGAAAACTAAAACCATCATAAAAAATTTCACTAAAAAAGTACCAATCTGAATAACCGCAACAGCAATTGAAGCGCCATTTGCTCCAAGACCTGATACTAACAATAACCCAAGTGCAGCAACAGTTAATCCTGCAATTACCCAAAATGCTGGGATAAGAATTTTTGTTTCACGAGCACGAATATCATTTTCATCTTCCCATTGGTTATTTTTCTTCATCCATTTTGTTAAAACAAATACTTTTAAAGGTACTAAAATCATGATGGCAATCATCACAATGTCAATGTTTGCTTTTAGTGTTGCAGTATCTAACCAAGGAATATGATAACCACCAAAAAATAGGGTTACGATGATTGCAGATGCTCCTGCCATTGCAGCAAATTCTGATACTTGGAAAAGTCCAAATCGCATTGCTGAATACTCAGTGTGGTAACCAGCAACGATTTCAGATTCACCTTCAGCAATATCAAATGGTGTTCTGTTGGTTTCTGCAAAAATACATACAATAAAAATTAGTGCTGCTAAAGGTTGCATTACAACACCCCACGCTGGAATAAATCCAAAGAGTAATTCCCCTTGAATATCAACCATATCACCTAAGTGAATGGTTCCATAAGTTAATAACATAGAGATAAGTGCTAATGCCATTGATGCTTCATATGAAATAACTTGAGCTGAAGAACGAATCGCACTTAAGAAACCATATTTACTATTTGATGCATAACCACCTAAAATAATTCCATATACAGAGAGTCCTGCAAAGGCTAAGAACCACATCATTCCTAGCTGCATAGGTAGTGCTTGCATTGGGTGTGCAACACCATCAATGACAATATCATCTGCAAATGGGATAACCGCAAAGGTTAAGAAGTAACAGATAAATACAATACCTGGTGCAATGGTAAAGAAGAAGGTGTGCTTAATATGGGCAGGAGTAAAGTCTTCTTTAAAAACAAGCTTTAACATATCTGCGATACTTTGTATTAGTCCACCTAACCTCATTGGTCCAATATTACATCGGTTTGGACCAGTTCTATCTTGTATAAATCCTGCAACTCTTCGCTCCCACCATACAAACACAGGGGTGAGCCCAACTGCAAGGACTACAGCTAAAAGTATATTAACAATAATAACTACAATTGATGCTGTACTCATATATTTCCTTTTTCTAACATTGTTTTAATTGTCTCCAAGAGTGTTGTAACATTTTCACATGGATTATCTCGGTTAATTCCTGAGATAACTTTTTGTTTGATGCCATCGCAATTAATATAAGTTCCACTTTTTTCATAAAATGATGCCAGTGGAATAGCAACAGCAGAATTTTGTGCTGTTGTTGTGTTGTGTGAAAAACACGAGATTACTTTTTTACCATTAAGTAATGCTAGGTTTTCGTCAAAGTAGTTGTTATCAAAAACTACTACTAATGAAGCAGTCTCTAAATAGTCTTTAAATTCTTTTTCATCTTCACTAATACTAGCTTCTTTAAATGAAGCTCGGTTAGCACTCTTATCGTTTCGTTTTAAGTAATCATCTCCAAATGACTCATCAAAGTATTGTGGAGAGTATCCTGAAATATTTGCTTGGGTAAAGTCTGCAAAAGTTTTTAAGTTTTGTAACTCTTCTAAACAAAGATTTGGAGAAACTACAAATAGTGCATTCTCATTTTTTACAACTTCTTGATAAAGTGCTGCAATTGCGTTATCTGTTAGCACTTTTTCTTTATTGATCGTGGCAGTTGTTAGCCTATTTTCACCTTCATTTTTGTATGAAAGTCTTCCATGATCACACATGAAGTAACCATTGACATCATCGTTAAATCGTGGTCTAAATCTAAAGATTTGATCATCTTGATACTTCTCTTTTCGGTGGTCAACTTCAATATTACACCCTTTAGAACATCCATTACAAATGGCATTAAAAGATTCCATAAACCAAACACGTTGTTTGAATCTGAAGTCTTTATTTGTTAAAGCACCAACAGGACATAAGTCAACAACATTCATTGCATAGGGATTATCAAGTGGTCGACCTGGAAAAATATCAATAACACTGTGGTCAGCTCGACTCATAACACCAAGCTCACCTGTACCAGTTATCTCTTTACAAAATCTTACACATCGTGTACAAAGAACACATCGTTCTTGGTCTAACATGACGTTAGAACCTAAATCAGTTCTTTTTCGTGCATGATTTTTAATATCTAAGTTTACACGTGAGTGGTAGAAACCACTCTCCATATAAAAGTCTTGTAATTTACATTCACCTGCTTGATCACATGTTGGACAGTCAATAGGGTGATTGACAAGTTGAAGCTCTAAAATATCACGACGTACTGCCATAATCTTTTCACTTTTGGTTCGTACAATCATACCCTCTTTGACTGGAGTGTCACAGGCAATTTGTGGTCTTTTTTGACCTTCGATTTCAACCATACACATTCGACAGTTTCCATCTTTTCCTAGTGCTTTGTGATAACAAAAATGAGGAATATGGATACCATCATCCAATAGTTTGTCGATTAGTAAGCTGCCTTTTTCGGCCTCCAATTCCTTATCATTAATTGTTAATTTAACCATTTCACTCATTTAGTGTTATCTCCTTTGCACTTGTATTAATTATTTACCAGTATATAACTGTCTTGGTCTAGCAATTTTTGCTGTAGGGTCTTGTTTTAATTCTGACCACTGAGTAATCCATCCAACTGTTCTACCGATTACGAAAATTGGTGTAAACATCTCTACTGGAATTTTTAGCGCTGTTAAAATTACACCTGAATAGAAGTCAATGTTTGGATATAATCCTCTAGCTTTGAAGTAGTCATCACTTAATGCTGCTTCTTCAACTGCTGCAGCTACATCTAATAATTTAGAATCTAAGTTTAACTCTTCTCTTAATTTATCTTGTAGCCCTTTTAAGCTTTCAGCTCTTGGGTCTCTGTTTTTGTAAACCCGGTGTCCAAATCCCATTAATCTAAATGGATCATTTTTATCTTTTGCTTTAGCAATGTATGTTGGTACATTTTTAACATCGCCAATAAGTCTTAATTGATCCATTACTTTTTCATTTGCTCCACCATGAGCTGAACCCCAAAGTGCAGCAATACCAGATGCAATAGATACATATGGGTGAGCTTCAGTAGAACCTACTGCTCTAACTGTTGTCGTAGAAGCATTTTGTTCGTGGTCTGCATGAAGTGTAAAGATAGCATCAAGAGCATCAACTTCAACTTGTTTAATCTCATCATTGATACCACCACCAAGGTTTTTCATTTTTCCACCTGGGTATGCTCTCATCATGTATAAGAAGTTTTCTGTGAAATATCTATCTACATCTGGGTAGATTTGTGGTACACCAATAGAGTTTCTGTATGCCATTGCTGCAATTGTAGGAATTTTAGCAATGATTCGTCTTCTCATCTCTTTAAATTGGTCTTCATCTTCTAAGTTTAAGTGTTCTTTATAGAAAGTTGATAGAGCCATTACTGCGGCACCTAACGTTGCCATAGGATGTGCATGGTCTGGGAATGCGTCAAATATTCTAATAAGTCCTTCGTGTACAAATGATCTGTGTCTAATCTCTAAATCGAAATCTTTTGACTCTTCTTTGTTTGGAAGTCTTCCTCTCATTAGTAAATAACAAACATCTAAGTAAGAGTGTTTACCTGCTAATTCAGCTATATCGTACCCTCGATATCTTAATTCAGAATTTTCACCATCAATAAATGTGATTTTTGATTCACAAGAAGCTGTTGAAGTATATCCTGGGTCATATGTAAACATTCCTGAATCTTTGTAAAAAGATCGAATATCAACAACATCTGGTCCTCGTGTACCACTTAAAATGTCATATTCAAACTCTTTACCAGTTCGGTTGTCTTTTAACGTCATTGTGTTCTTTGCCATGTGTTTTCTCCTTTAGTTAAGTTAAGTTTTTATTTGAATTCTGCCACAAATTCATGTCGATATTTTTCAACGATAGATTTAATAATATCTTTTACAGCTGGTGCAAATACACATACTGTTTTACCATTCATCGTTTCACAAACATCAAGAATTGTGTCTAAGTCTTGGTCTGTACCTTCCCCGTCTAAGACCCGCCGTAGGATTTTATCAATCCATCCTGTACCTTCCCTACATGGTGTACACTGCCCGCATGATTCATGGTGGTAGAATTCAATTAAATTCTTTGCCACATCAACCATGGATACACCTTCAGGAATAATCATCATTCCTCCTGTACCTAGCGTTGAACCAATATCCCACATTGATTCATAGTCTAAATAAGCAGTTTCTACTTCTTCGGCAGTTAAAATGGGGCACGATGCCCCGCCTGGAATTACAGCCTTAAGCGTTAAGCCATCTTGCATACCACCACCAATCTCATTGATCACATCAATCATCTTGTTTCCATATGGCATTTCATATACACCAGGGTTTTTAACAGGACCACTCATTGCAAACAGCATTGTTCCAGGAGCTTTCTCCGTACCATGTTTTGTGTACGACTCATAACCATTTAATACAATATTAGGAACAGATGCAATAGTCTCAACGTTATTTACAGTTGCAGGCATACCATAGAACCACTCACACTCTTTACCATGTGGTTTAAGTCGTGGGTGTCCACGTTTGCCTTCAATTGATTCAATCAGAGCTGACTTTTCACCACAAATATATGCACCACCACCTCTGTGAACAGTGATGTTCATTCGGTAGTCATATTTATTCATAACTTTTTCACCAATGATGCCTGCTTCATAAGCTTCATCAATGGCAGCATTTAATCTATCAATAAAAAATTTATATTCTCCACGGATGTAAATATAACAATCGTGCGCGCCAATAGCGTAGGAAGAACAAATAATTCCTTCAATCAAAAGGTGTGGATCATATTGAAAGATTTGTCTATCTTTAAATGTTCCAGGTTCTGACTCATCACCATTAGCAATTAAGTATCGAGGTCTATCATCAACAGGAGGCATAAGTTTCCACTTAGGTCCACATGCTGCTCCTCCTCCACCTTTTCCTCTTAGTCCAGATTTACAAACTTCTTCAGTTACTTCATCTGGTTCCATGCTAAAAAGTTTATCAATAGATTCATATCGTCCGTGTTTTAAAGCAACTTCAAGTTTATGAGAATCAGGAATGTCAAAGTTTTTACTTACAATTTTTACAATTTCTGCAGCCATTACTTACACCCCTCGATAATATTTTTTAATTTATCAACTGTTAAGTTCTCATGATATGTGTGATTTAATGCAATCATAGGTGCTCCACCACATGCTCCTTGACACTCAACTTCACTTAGATGAAATTTTCCATCTTCACTTGTTTGACCTGGTTCAATACCGATTGTCTCTTTAATGAATTTTTTAAGTTCAGGTGCACCCATAATCATACAAGATAGAGTTTTACATAATTCTATGTGGTATGTTCCAATTGGTTTTAAATTAAACATCGTATAAAATGATGCAAAAGAGTGCACTTCAATTGGTGATTTTCCAAGTTTATCTGCAATAAAAATCATTGCTTCAGGAGATACCCATCCTTCTTGTTCTTGAACTAGCCAAAGTCCAGGAAGCATCATTGAGTCTGAGTTTGGATATTTTGCTAAAATTCTTTGAAACTCTTTTTCATTCTCTTGCGTATATATAAATTTACCCATTATCTATCAAACTCCCCTGCAATAAAGTTCATTGATGCCATAGTAATAACGGCATCGGCTAGCATTGAATTTTCTACAATTTTAGAATATGCTGCTAGTGAATAAAAACATGGTGGACGACATTTAACTTTATATGGCGTTCCACTTCCATCACTTGTAATGTGGAAACCTAGTTCACCGTTCGCTGCTTCTGTTGAACCGTAATATTCACCTTTAGGAACTTTAACCCCTTCAAATGTTAATTTGAATTGATTCATAAGTCCTTCAATGTTTCCATAAACATCTGGTTTTGAAGGTAAGACAATACCTTGATGATCTACATTAACTGGACCGTCTGGTAACTCTTTCATTGCTTGTTCAATGATTCTAATTGATTGTCGCATCTCTTCAAATCGAACCATGATTCGGTCATAAACATCACCATGGCTTCCAATAACGACATCAAAGTCAAAATTTTCATATCCGTAGTATGGATTATCTTTTCGCATATCGTATGAAACACCAGCTGCTCTTAAGTTTGGACCAGTAATCCCATTATCAATAGCAAAATCAGCCGTAATAACACCCACATCTTGTGATCTATCTTGGAAAATTCTATTTTTTTCAACTAGGGATAAAGCATCATCAATTGATTTTTCAACATCTCTTAAAACGTCATCTAAGTCTGCTTCAAACCCATCATATAAATCGTAAGTTTGACCACCAATTCTTGTGTAAGAGTTTGTTAGTCTTGCACCTGTTAATTTTGAAAGTAGGTCATAGGCTTTATCTCGCGGTGCAAAGATGTACCAGAAGTTTGTTAATCCACCCATATCAACCATGTTCGCTGCATTACAAACAATATGGTCAGTAATTCGTGAAAGTTCACCAATAATAACTCGAATCATTTTTGCTCGTGGTGTGATATCAATTTGAAGCATCTCTTCAACCGCTTTTGAATAACCGATGTTATTTAAGATAGCTGAACAGTAGTTAAGTCGATCAGTATAAGGAATAATTTGATTGTAAGTGTGTGTTTCACACGCTTTCTCAAATCCTCTATGTAAGTAACCAATTTCAGTAACACACGCCGCAATACTTTCCCCTTCCATTGCTAAAAAGTTACGAATAGTACCGTGAGATGCTGGATGTGAAGGACCTATATTTAAGAACATTAACTCTTCATGATCTTGTTGCGTATATCCTTTTGATTCAAGTAGTGGAATCATTTCATCCATCAAGTCTTCAGTTTCTGTACAGATTTGTCCTTTTGTAACAGGATAATCTTTTCGTAAAGGGTGACCCGTAAACTGATGGTGATTTAACACTCTTTTCATATTTGGATGACCTGTAAAAGTTACTCCATATTGGTCAAAAGCTTCTCTTTCTGCCCAGTTTGCAGCTGCAAAAAGATCAGTGATTGTTGGTACGGCTAAACTGTTGTCATCAACATACGTTTTAATTGTTTTTTGGTGTTTGAAGGTAGTATCTCTTAAAATATAAATTACTGCAAATCGTGATGGTGTTACATCTGGAAATTTTAGATAATCAACAACAGTAATATCTAAAAGCAGATTGAAATTCTCTTCATTTTTTAGTTTTGTAATAAGAGGTTTAAGCTCATTTACATCAACAATTATATCAGGCTTAAGCATCTAGGATTCCTTTGTACTCTTTAACTCTATCTTTTAAAATAGATTCATCTTGTGCTCTTTCTTGAATTCGCATAATTGCATCAAGAACAGCCTCAGGTCGTGGAGGACATCCTGAAATATATTCATCAACTGGAATGATTTCATCAATTCCTTGTAGGGTTGTATAGTTGTCATAAAAACCACCAGAACTCGCACATGCACCCATTGAAATAACCCATTTTGGTTCACACATTTGATCATAAATCTTTTTGAGTACAGGTGCTTGTTTGTAGCTAATGGTTCCTGCTACAAAAAGTAAATCTGCTTGTCGTGGAGAGAATCGCACAACTTCTGCTCCAAATCGTGATAAGTCATATCGTGAGGCTGCAACTGACATAAATTCAATACCACAACATGCTGTACCAAATACCATTGGCCATAGTGAGTATGATCGTGCCCAGTTTACTGCCTTGTCAAGTCGTGTGGTAACAATAGAGTCACCTAAACCAGCTTCTGCTCCTAATCCCATGAAAGTGCCTTTTTCTTATAGATATAAATTAGTCCTGCAATAAGCAGCCCCATAAACATGAACATTTCTGAAAGTCCCAGAATTCCAAGTTCTCTAAGGTTTACTGCCCAAGGAAACATAAAAATAATTTCAACATCAAATATTACAAATAAAATTGCTACAAGGTAGAATTTTACGCTAAATCGTAAGTTGGTTCCCCCAATAGGGTTAGAAACCCCTGATTCATAGACGGTGTTTTTTGCTATATCATCTTTGTTATTTGGTCCTAGATATTTGGTTAGGAAAAAAACACCCACAAGGATGATACCAATTACAACAAATATTGCTGATGCTAATAGTAATTCGTTTGACATTTGTTTATCCATTTAATTTTATATGGGTAGATTGTACTATAAGTTTAATACAATCTACGTGCGAAAAGTGTTTAATTAATTAAACATTCAGGTGAGTGAGAAAAAAGGTAATACTTTCTTGATATTAATCAATTTCCATCGAAAATTGTTACAATTTTACTCAGGGCAGTTTTGAGCTCTGATTGAGGTAATGCACAGTTGAGTCTAAAGTAACATTCCCCGTTTTTACCGAAGGTTAAGCCATCATTCAGAGCAACTTTTGCAACTTTTAACAACTTGGCTTTCACTTCAGAGTGAGACATAGAATAATTTTTAAAGCTAAACCAAAGCAGATATGTTGCCTCGGGTCTTTTGAAGGTGATTTTAGAATTTGTTTCTTTTAGATACATATCAACAAAAGTAATATTATTGTTAATATAAGCTAATAATTCTTTAAGCCAAGGTTGTCCATTTTCATAGGCACTTTGTAAGGCAGTAAATCCAAAAACATTAATAGAATTAATTTCTCTTTTAATAATGACATCATTAAATTTCTTTAATAGGTCTTTATTTTCACAAATTGCATAAGAACAATTTAATCCTGCAATATTAAAGGTTTTACCAGCAGCATTTAGAGTAATAGTGATGTCTGAAATCTCTTTTGAAATTTTTGCAAGGGGTGTAAATTTTTTAAAAACAATATCTGCATGAATTTCATCGGAAATAATTGTGATATTGTTTTCAATACAAATATCTGCTAACGCTTTTAGCTCGTCTTTGTTCCATACTCGACCAACTGGATTGTGCGGTGAGCATAGAGTTAATATCTTTGTTTTTGGGGTAATTTTAGATTTTAAATCTTCTAAATCCATTGTGTAATAGCCATTTTCTTCTTTTAATGGATTGATAACTAATTCACGTTTATTGTGTTTTACGCTATTAAAAAGTGGATAATATACAGGTGTTTGTACGATAACTTCATCCCCCTCATTACTGAAAGCTTCAAGAGCAGCAGAGTATGCAGGAACAACTCCATTTGCTAAACTTAACCATGAAGCATCAATCTCCCAATCATGTCGATCTTTCATCCAGTTAACAATGGAGTTTAGAAGCTTAGGAGTTGCTTTTGCATAACCATAAATACCATGTTGTGCACGTTCTATGATGGCATTATTAATAAACTCAGGAGTTTTAAAATCCATATCCGCAACCCACAGTGGCTGAGCATCATCTATACCAAAATATTTAGGTAAAGCGTCATATTTTAAACAGTCAGTATTTTTTCTATTTACAATTTCATCAAAATTATGCATATTCAATTCTCTTATAATAATTATTTTTTCGTATTATAGCAAAGCTATACTTTTTATATCTTTTTTTGTTCTACCGTGGCTTTTTTAATTAGGGATAAGATAAAATAACTGCCATATTTAAATACTAGGCATAATTATGAAAGAAGCAATTGAACTATTAAAAAAGAATGATTTATTACGAGTCATTGATGAAGAACTTGATATTTATTTAGAAGTACCCCATGTGGCTTATGTAGAAGTTAAAAAAGAGGATTCTAAAGCCATTTTATTTACTAATGTTGTGGATAGAAAAAATGATAAAAAGTTTGATGTTCCTGTTTTAATGAATGTATTTTGTAATGAAAAAGCGGTGAAACTTTTTATTGGAGATGGGGATAAAATTGGGGCTGAAATTGAGTCTTTATTAAAAATGAAACCCCCAACAAGTTTTAGTGAAAAGCTTTCTACTTTTGGAAAACTATTCGCTTTAAAGAATACCATTCCAAAGAAGAATAAAGGAAAAGGTGAGTGTCAACAGGTTATTAAACTAGGAGATGAAGCAAAACTTTCTGATTTGCCAGTTTTAACTACGTGGGAACAAGATGGTGGACCTTTTATTACGATGGGACAAGTCTATACCACATCATTGAATGGTGAGATGAAAAACTTAGGAATGTATCGTCTGCAAGTTTATGACGATAATACTCTTGGAATGCATTGGCAGATTCATAAAGACTCTAATCACTTTTTTCACGAGTACAAAAAAGCAGGTAAAAAGATGCCAGTATCCATTGGTATTGGTGGGGACCCTATGTATATTTGGTGTGGGCAAGCACCACTACCTATTGGTATATTTGAGTTGATGCTTTATGGATTTGTTAAAAACAAAAATGCACAGTTAGTTAAAAGTATTACCAATGATATTTACGTACCAAGGGATAATGACTATATTATTGAAGGTTTTGTCGACCCAAGTCAAATGCGTATGGAAGGTCCATTTGGAGATCATACGGGATACTATACCTTAGAAGAAGAGTATCCTTTTATGGAAGTAACGGCTATTACGAGTAAACAAAACCCAACGTATTTAGCAACCGTTGTTGGTAAGCCACCACTAGAAGATAAATATATGGGGCATGCAACTGAACGTATTTTTTTACCGCTTCTTAAAACAACTGCACCTGATTTGATTGATTATTATATGCCTGAAAATGGAGTTTTTCATAATTTGATTATTGCAAAAATTAAAACACTTTATCCTGGTCATGCCCAACAGATGATGCATGCTTTTTGGGGAGTAGGGCAGATGAGTTTTGTCAAACATGCTATCTTTGTAGGAGAAGATGCACCAGAGTTAACTGACCATGATGCCTTAACAAGGTATATATTAAATCGACTTAATATTGAAGAGATGATGATTTCTAAAGGTGTTGTTGATGCCCTAGATCACTCTAGTCCAAAATTTGCTCTTGGAGGAAAGTTAGGACTTGATTGTACGGGTTCTGAGATTCCTATGCAAGGAATAAAGGTTTTAAAAGATGACGAGCTTTTAGAGCGAATACAAGAAATTACGTTAGAAGTAAAACAGTTAAAACAGTATTATATTAATACTAAAAATCCAGTGACAGTTATAACTGTTGATAAAAAACGTAGCCAAAAACATCTCTTTGAAACGTTAAAGCCACTCTATGATCATATTAAAGTGTTAGTGATTGTGGATGACGCTAATCAAAATGATGTTGATAACCCTTACATGCTAGTTTGGAGGGTAGTTAATAATATCGATTCTAACCGAGATATTTATATTGATGGGCATACCATAGGTGTTGATGGTACCAATAAAAATGAGTTAGATAACTTTTTAAGACGTTGGCCTGATGATGTAGATTGTACACCAGAGGTTCTTCAGAGTCTTAGAGAAAGAAAAATTATTGACGTAAGTGATGCTTTAGTTAAGCAGTATCAGTTATAAAAGTAGGAGTTATCCTACTTTTACACTGTTTTTTCCACTTTTTTTGACACTTAACATAGCTTGAGTTGCCTTTTTGATGAGCGTATCCATAGTTTCTTTCTCTTTAAGTTGTGCGATTCCAAAGCTACAACTCACAAAAGTTTTTACCTCTTTAAAATCATGATGATAAATCAGATTTCTTAAATTTTCTGCACTTTTTTCTGCCTCATCTTCATTGGTTTCTGGTAAGATAATAATAAACTCTTCCCCATCCCAACGCCCAAAAGCATCTGCTGAGCGGATATTTTGTTTAACAAGAGTAGCAAGCTCTTTTAAGATATTATCTGCTACGAGATGTCCATATTTTGTATTGATTTGTGTAAAATCATCAACATCAAAGAAGATAATAGAAAGGGCTCTTTCATAGCGGCTTGAAATAGCAATATTATCTTGTAGATTTTCAATTGTTTTACGTCGGTTATAGATATTGGTTAATGTATCAAAGTTGCTTGCCGTTGCAAGTGCATCTTCAATTTGAACACGATGTTTAATCTCTTTTGACAAACGACGGTTGCTAAAAAAAACAATAAGTAAAATGACAACTAGAATAAGAGGTATCCCTATTTTAAAGAGTAAGCTTTTATCTTTTGTGGCTGTATTATTTATTTTAAAATAGGATTGATAAATTTTCTCTTTTTCTTGAATGCTTATTTTATCAATGGCTTTATTTAAAACAGTTTTTAGTAGTTTATTCTCTTTATCTATTGCTAATTGAATTGGGTAGGTCTGTTTTGTTGTTCCTGAAATTTTAATTTTATTGTAGTTGTGTGCATTAATATAATAGTTGAGTGTAGGGAGTAAATCCACAACTGCAAAGACTTTATTTTCATTAAGAAGTTTAAATGCTTCATTTAATGTTGTTGTGGTTTTATACTGAACATGAGGGGCTATTTTTTTTAATTGATTTAAGAAAGCGGCATTTTTGATAATTGCAACTTTTTTATTATTAAGTAAGGAGAGGGTTCCAATATAGCCTTTGTCTTTTTGTGTCGCAATAGCAATATCAAAGTCAATGATAGCATTACTAATATGCATATCTTTGTGCGCTTTATTATTTGTATCATAGATTTGAATTGTATTTTTATCAATGTCTTTATTATTTGTTTTAATGAGAATAGGAATTTTATTCTCTAATAAACTTAGTACAGTATTAGCATGATGATTTTGTTGTATATTGAGTTTATACAGTGAATTATTAGCATTGTTGAAGTAAATTGGAGTTGTTTTTAAAAATGTTTTTTCTTTTTGAGTTAGCAGTACACTATTGGGTTCAATAATAAACTCTTTTAAGGCTTGGGTATTGTGTGAAAACCCAAGTAGCGAGTAAATTTTAAGGATTTCACTGTATTTTTTTAGGGTAATTTTCCCTAAGTTCCCTTTGTCAAATTCCGCAAGTTTTTTGAGAACCTCACCTTCATAAATGAGGGATTTTAAAGATTTATTTTGTGTATTATATTTATTTCGTATAAGCTGGGCTGTTTCTTTAATATTTTCAAAAGCATATTTCCAACCTTGCATCGTTGCCATATAAAAGTTATGGGTTCGTGTAGGATGATTTATAACTTCATCTTGGGAGGTAAAAAGAAGTCCTCCATAAAAATCAAAACCGTAATCTCTTGGGTCTAAAATATTAAACTCAACACCTTTTTCTTGCAGTAAAAAAGGTTCGTTTGAGAGGTAGCATCCCATAGCATCTGTTTTTCCTGAAATTAAATCATCAAGTTTAAAACTGTGGGGTTCAAACTTGACATCTTCAAGTTTAATTCCTTGGCTAACAATCATGGAGTGAATTGCTACTGCCATTCTCGCATCGGGTGTTAACATAACTTTTTTATTATAAAGCTCTTTTGGTGATTGAATAAGGGAGTCTTTTCGTGTTAGAAGAACCATTGGAGAGTGTTGATAGATTGCCGCAAGGGTTACTATATTGGCACCATTTATTTTATCTAAAATAAGTGATGACTTTCCTACTGCATAGGTGCTTTCTCGATTTATAACACTTTTTAAAAGGTCAACATCAAAGTTAAACTCTTTAATTGTAACATCAAGATTACGTTGTTTATAAAAGCCCTTTTCTTTAGCTATATAATATCCTGCAAATTGAAATTGATGTAACCAATCCAATTGTATGGAAACCTTTTGAGTACTATTGGCCCAACTTGTAGTTGTAATAACAAGTAAAATAGTGAGTTTTAGATATAGAGATTTCATAGCTAAAGTTTAACACTATAATTATAAATTAATCATAAAAAGTCTAATGTATGTCTTCTATGAGGTTACAGAGGTAAGTTATAATAGTTAAGATGTGCATGAGTAAATTTTAAGACAATAAGTATTTTTATATTAAAAATCAAAAATTTAAAAAAATATTAATTAATTGTGAAAATGACTATCAAAATTAAGAAAAAAATGCTACAATTTTCAGATATATTTCCTTAGCTTATGTTAAGGTAAAGATATACTTATAATAGAACAATTAACAATGGAGATAAATATGAAGAAAATTCTACTTAGTAGTGTTGTAGCTGGTCTACTAGCAATTGGAGCAAGTGCAGCTGATACATATGGACCTTTTCCTGTTACAGTAAAAGGTTATGAAGGGAAAAAAGAGAACTCAGTAGCTTATACTGGTCAAATTGCACGACAAACTTTAGAGAAGTCATTAAAAAAATTGGCAACTTCTGGTAATGGAAAAGCAAATCCTGAATTAAAAGCAAAAATGCTTGCTTATTATGCAGGAAAAGACGCTGGAAGAGTTATTATTGATCCAAAAACTAAGGGTGAGTTTAAAATTAAACAAACAAAAGTTGATGAAATTTCAAAAAAGAAGAACTTAAAAGGTAAAACTTATAAGGGAATTATTAATGGTTTCCCAGGACAAAAAACTGGTCCAGAGATGGTTGAATTCCTAATTGATAAGGCTTCAAGTACTAAAGGTGGATATGATCCAGTAACTGGTTATAAATATGAGCAATTAATTTCTAAGTTTTTAATGGGTGCTGTTTTATATAACCAAGCAGTTGATAACTATTTAGATGAAAAATTAGAAGCAAATAAAAATCCTAATAATAAGCCTTATAAAAAAGGTAAGCATTATACAGGAAAAGAACATGTTTGGGATGAAGCATTTGGTTACTTTGGTATTCCAGCTCATGCTTTAACGTTAACGCCTAAACAAGTTGTAGCAATTGCAAAGAAAAAAGATTTAAAAGCAGCTGACTTTAATAAAGATGGTATTGTTGACTTAAAATCAGAAATGACTTTCGGACCAGCATATTATGCAGCAGGTTTTGATGCAAAAGCTGGAACTAAATATATGAGTACAATTACTCAAGCATTTATTGATGGTAGAAAATTAATTACTTCAGCAAAAGGTGAAAAATTAACAGATGCACAAAGAACACAATTAAAAGAGTATGCATCAGTTATTAAAACAAACTGGGAAAAAGTACTTGCAGAAGCTACATTTAAATATGCAGGTAGCGTATATAAAGATTTAGCTCTTATCAAATCAATTGTTGATGGTGGTAATGGTGATATTAAAAAAGCATTTAAAAAGTATGCTAAACACTGGGGTGAAATGAAAGGTTTCGCTATGGCTTTACAAACAGGTGGTAAAGATTTAGGTGAAACAGCTGTTAAATTAAACAGATTAGCTGGATTTGGACCTGTACTTGTAACTGGTGGACAAGTTACTGGAATTGATTCTAAAGGTAATTATGTAGTTGGTGGTGAAATGACGATGGAAAACTACATGGTACATATGGTTAAAATGCAAAAAGTTCTTGCAGACAAATTTGGATTAAAAGCTAAACAAAATGATATGACTGCAAAATTAAGTTCATTAATTAAATCAATGGGTGAAGCTGGTCACGTAGAAAACGACTAATCTTAATATTTGGTTAAAACATGATTGAAACTTATTTCCAACCATTCTTAAATGAGTGGTTGGAGTTTTTTACAAACCCTCAAAAAAGGGTATATTGGTTATATATATTAGCTGCTTTCGCTATTGGTTTTATCTACCTGTTTTATACAAAAGGCTCTGCTGCAAAAGCTTTTGGAAAACTATTCGCAAAAGAAAATTGGTGGTCCAATACTGCTCGGGCTGATTATCAAGTTCTGATTCTAAATTCTGTTGTAATGCTGTTTTTGCCTAAGTTACTTACAAAAAGTGCTGTTGCATTTGGATTGTATTATGCTTTATCTGATTTGATTCCTGAATATGCAATATTACAAGGTGTTTTTGAAGATTGGATAGTTGCAACACTGTTTACTGCAGTGCTATTTATTGCAGATGATTTTGCGAAGTATTGGATACATAGATGGCTTCATACTATTGCTTTTTTATGGCCATACCATAGGGTTCATCACTCATCAACTGCACTTAATTTTTTTACAATCTTTAGAACACATCCCATTGAAGGGGTGTTATTTTCTATTAGAACAGCCCTGGTGCAAGGTTTTGTAGTGGGTATTTTCTTTTTTCTTTTTGCAGATCAAGTTAGTCTTGTGATGTTATTAGGTGCAAATGTTTTTTTCTTTGTCTTTAATATTTTAGGGTCAAACTTAAGACATAGTCCGGTTGCTATGCCATATCCAAAGTGGTTAGAAAGATATTTAATGTCACCTGCACAACACCATATTCATCATTCAACTGCACCTGAACATAAAGATAAAAATTTTGGAATTGTGTTTGCAGTTTGGGATCGTTGGTTTGGCGGTTTTTCTCATTCAGTTGATAAAGAGTTATCGTATGGAATAGCTAATGATTATGGAGAAGAAGAACATACATTAAGGCATCTATATTTGACACCATTTCGTAATTCATATGATGCTATAAAAAAGAGTTTGACAAAAGAGTCGTAGTTACTCTTTTGCCCAAGCAATAAGACCTTTTGAATCAATATCAAAGTTGATTGTTGCATTTTTTTCAATTTGCATAAATGGTTCTGCAATAGCAGTAATTGAACAGGTACGATTATTTATAACATACTTTAAAATAACTTCCCTATGTGAACCTACAAAACTGGTATGTTCTACAACACCTTGAAAAGATCCTTCATTTGAAATATTAACCAATTCAGGGCGAATACATAAGGTTCCATTACAGGATTTATATGCATTGTCATGAACAGAAATACCAAAAATATTATCTATTCCTTGGTCATCAAAATAGGTGTCAACTAATGATGTTTTCCCCATAAATGAAGCAGTCAAATTATCTTTTGGTTTCCAGTAAAGTTCATGAGGAGTTCCTACTTGAGAGATTTTTCCTGTATCTAAAAAGGCAATTTTGTCTGATAATGCAAGTGCTTCACCTTGGTCATGGGTTACAAAAATTGCGGTTGTTCCTGTCTTTTTGATAATATCATGGATTTCAAGACGCATTTTTTCTCTTAGACTTGTATCTAAGTTCGAAAAGGGTTCATCCATAAGTAGAAGTGCAGGCTCATTTGCTAAAGCACGAGCTAAAGCAACACGCTGTTGTTGCCCACCTGATAATTCATGGGGAAATCGTTTTTCAAAGCCTTCAAGATTTACTGTTTCCAATAGTTCTTTTGCTTTTTGTCTTTTTATTTTTCCTCTTTGTCCATGTAATCCAAAGGTAATATTTTCATAGACGCTTAAGTGAGGGAAAAGTGCATAGTCTTGAAAAACCAAACCAATCTTACGCTTTTCTGCAGGAAGATTTACTTTCTTCCCAAATACAGTAACACCATCAATAATGATATTGCCTTTATTGGGTGTCTCTAAACCCGCTACCATACGCAAAATAGTACTTTTACCACAACCACTTGGTCCTAAGAGTGTAAAAATTTCACCTTTTTTAACGCTAAA
>CAZIES010000001.1:61578-66600 GCA_964538295.1 uncultured Arcobacter sp.
ATTGAAATTGCCATAAACCTTACTACATAACCATAAATTAATGCAACAATTGTTCCACCCAAAATTAATCCTGTTGTAATTCCAAAGCTTCTTAATGTTTTGATAAGTTGAAAATCTAGCCATCCAATAACAATTAATACTCCAACAGCAATAACTGCACCTGGAATAGAGTATCCTAACATGGCAATTTTTTGGATAGTTTTATTGGTTTTATTTGGACTTCTTCTGGTGTTAAATGTGATTAATAGACTAAAAATAATGGCAATAATACTACTAATTCCCGCTAATACAAACGAGTTCCACATTAACTCTAAAAAGTGTTCATTAACAATATCTTCAAAATAGATAAATGACCATTGAATCATTTGAATAAATGGCATAAGGAAGCCTAAAAAGATAGGCATAAAACAGGCTAAGAATGCAAGTGTTGCCTGATAACCAGTAAGCTCTATTTTACTAACAGGTCGGTTATGTTTCCCAGAGGAATTATATTTTCTTTTTCCCCTAAATCCACGTTCAGCTACAATAATAACTAATACAAAAAGCATTAACATTGCTGCTAATTTTGCACTTGCTTCTTGGTCACCTAAGCCATTCCATGTTCTAAAAATACCAATAGTAAAGGTATCTACTCCATAGTGATTTACTGCACCATAATCACTAATCGCTTCCATTACTGCCAAGGTTGAACCTGCAATAATTGCTGGCCAAGCTAAAGGAATTCCAACTTTTGCAAAAAGTCGAAATGAACCAGCGCCTAAAGTACGCGCTGATTCTAACGCATTGGAAGATTGATTAAGTAGTGAAGCTTTTGAGATAAGATATACATACGGATAAAGTACAAGTGACATAACTATAATCACCCCTTCTAAGGTGAGAATATCAGGAATATAAACGTCACTTAATGATAAACCTAATGTATTTAAAATACCTTGTGTAATACTACCCGTATATCCAAACATCCCATCATAGGTAAATGCAATAATATACGTAGGAAAAGCTAATGGTAAAACAAGTCCAATTTCAAAGGTACGCGAAAAAGGAAATTTATAAAGGGTTGTTAGCCATGCAGTAGTGAAACCAATAATTGCCGTCAGAAGTGCAACGCCAAGAATTAGCCAAAAGGTATTTGAAATATATCGTAGCAATACAGTATCAACAATATGTTGCCAATTTTCATTCTCCTCCATAAAAATATGAAGGAAAATGATGATTGCAGGTAGAGATACGCCTATCCCTATAAAAGAAGCAAATATATTGAACTTATTTAAGCTTAACTTTTTTATTATCTCCAACCTGCCTTATCAAATGTTCTAACTGCTTTAGAATTTAACTCTCCTAATGTATTCATAGGAAGAGAATCCTCTTTGAATGTTCCCCATGATTCTACTAATACTGATGATTTTACTCCAGCTAACACTGGATATTCATAGTTTGCTTGTGCATAGAGAGTTTGTGCTTCTTTTGAAGCTAAAAATTCAATATACTTTATAGCATTTTCTTTATTAGGAGCATATTTAGCAACACCCATTCCTGAAATATTTACATGAGTTCCTCGATCATTTTGATTTGGGAAGAAGATTCCAATTTGTTTAGTGATTTTTAATTCTGCTGGATCTTTAGAGTTTGCCATTCTTCCTATATAATAGGTATTCATCACTGCAACATCAGCAATACCAGCTGCAATTGCTTTTGCTTGGTCTTTATCGTTACCTTTTGGTTTTCGTGCGAAGTTTTTTACTAAACCTTCTGCCCACTCTAATGATTTTTCTTCTCCATTATGTGCGATTAATGATGCTAATAGTGATTGGTTGTATACATTGTTTGAAGATCGAATGGCAATTTTCCCTTTCCATTTAGCATTTGCTAAATCTTCATAAGTACTTAACTCTTTTAGGTCAACTCTATCTTTACTATATACAATAACACGTGCTCTTTTTGTAAGTGCATACCACATCCCATCTGGGTCCCTAAGATGCGATGGAATATTATTGTTTAATGTATCAGATGAGATAGATTGTAACAGACCTTTAGATTTTGCAATTTGTAATCGACCTGCATCTACTGTAACTAAGATATCTGCTGGTGAATACTCTCCTTCAATTTCTAGTCTCTTTAACAGTTGTGAAGACTTACCTTTTACGATGTTAACTTTAATACCTGTTTTTTTTGTAAACAAGTCATTTAGTTTTTTGTCAGTTGCATAGTGTCTGTGTGTGTAAACATTAATTTCTGAAGCAAAAAGTGGTGATACTAAAAAAACAGTAATAGCTACGAGAACAGTTTTCTTAAAAAGTGTGTTGAACATAATTATATCCTTATTTAAAGTTCGAGATGATAACAAAAATAATAATGATTGTCAATAACATAATTGAAATTTAAGCCTATTTACAACTGATTAAAGGAACTCTTGATATAATTCATTAGTTTTAAAAAAGGTAAATAAATGTCAGTAATTTTTGAATCAAATATTAAAGTAAATGAAGAGGGTAATTGGTATATTGAACTAATTGATACCGCTGATGGTGAGCCAATTATTTGTAATAGTACAGATGAGTATGAAAAAAAGTTTGCAGAGCTTAGTGAATTATATGGTGGTATGGTAGATGAAGTAAAATGGACAAAATCTGATAACTTACGACCTGATCATTTTGATGAAATTAGGTTATGGATGTCAGAGCTTCAACGAAAAGCAGATGAAGTTGAACAAGCACATAGAGATCAACAAAGTGCACAAGAGTTTGAAAATAATCAAGGTATGCCTCAATGATCTTAATGATAGACAATTATGACAGTTTTACTTATAATATTGTGCAATATTGTTTAGAATTGGGAGCTGATTTAAAAGTTATTCGAAATGACGAGTTAACGGTTGAAGAGATTGAAGCGTTAAATCCTGAAAAAATCATTCTATCTCCTGGTCCTGCAACGCCAGATGATGCAGGTGTGTGTTTAGACGTCATTAGGCACTTTAAAGACAGTACACCAATTTTTGGAATTTGTTTGGGGCACCAAAGTATTGCACAAGCTTTTGGGGGTGATGTTATTCGCGCTAAAAATATGATGCATGGAAAAACCTCTAAAGTACAAGTAACAAAAGAGAGTATTTTGTTTAAAGGGTTACCTAAAGAGTTTACGCAAACACGTTATCACTCTTTAACGGTTAAAGAAGAGACTTTACCTAAATGTATTATTCCAACATCAGTGAGTCTTGATGATAGTGAAATTATGTCTTTAGAAGTCGAAGGTAAACAAATTTATGGAGTACAATTTCATCCCGAATCCATTATGAGTGAATATGGGTATGAGATGATTGATAACTTTCTCAAATTATGATACTTAATAGCAACAAAATATATGAATATGGTTTTAAAACACTTTTAGCACTGTTTTTTATTATATTAGTTTTTGTTGCTGATAGTTTAAGTATCTCTTATAAAGAGGCATTGAATGTTTTTGATAATACCTCTTTATTAACTCTTGTAACAATACCTTTCCTTAAACTATTTGGATATAACGATATAGCTTTACGTCTTCCTTTTATACTCTTTTATTTAGGAAGTGCTTATTTAATGTATCTTTTAACCAAAGATTATTTTAAATATGAGAGTGATCGTCTGATTAATGTAACAATATTTATGTTGTTACCTGGACTTTTAAGTGCAGCCTTGCTTGTAAATACTGCAATTATAGTAACGTTTTTTACACTTCTGTATCTTTATTATTATAAAACCTATAATCAACATAATTATTATCTTTTAGTTTTATTTCTTTTTATTGATAACTCTTTTGCAATTTTTTTCCTTGCACTGTTCTTTTATGCCCTCAATAAAAAAGAGAATCGTCTTTTTATTGTCTCGTTAGTTCTCTTTGGGTTATCGATGTATATTTATGGATTTGATACTGGGGGAAAACCAAAAGGGTATTTGCTTGATCTGTTTGCAATTTATGGTTCAATTTTTTCTCCTTTACTTTTTATCTATTTTTTTTATGCCATGTACCGTATTGGTATAAAAGGAAATCGCTCTTTATATTGGTATATTTCAGTAACTGCTTTAATTTTCTCTTTTCTTTTTTCTATTCGTCAAAAAATCTATATTGAAGATTTTGCACCTTATGTTGTGATTACGCTTCCTTTAATGTTAAAACTTTTTTTTCATACCTTTCGGGTGCGATTACCTGAGTTTAGAGGTATGCATAGAAAGTTAGCATTTCTTGTTGTTGCACTATTAGCTATTAATGTTTTGCTAACGATTGTTAATAAACCACTCTATTTATTACTTGCAAAGCCACAAAAACATTTTGCCTATAAATATCATTTTGCAAAAGAGATAGCAACTATTTTAAAAGAGCAAAATATTGATAATGTTTTTTTAGATGATTATCAATTGGCAAAACGCTTACAGTTTTATCATATCAAACATGGTGATCAGTTTTTAATATCATTTAATTCTTATTATAAAGAGTATCCTTCTTATAGTGTTAGTTATTATAATAAAGAGATTTTAACTTTTTATGTCATTCCTAGACAGAAGTTAATAGTAGATTAATGAAAAAAACAGCCTTTACACTTATTGAGGTTGTTTTAACTATTACACTTTTATCTATTATCGCTTATATATTTATTCCAAAAACAAAATCAAGTGAATTAGAAATAGCTACAGACCGACTACTTCTTTATTTAAAACAGACACGTTTTCAAGCATTAATAAAAGATAACTACTCCATTACTGATACTTTGTGGCATAAAAAACGTTGGACATTAAAGTTTTTTCGTTGCCAAGAAAGTGTTGGCGGGTTATATTATGTTATTTATAGCGATGAAAATAGAACTGGACATCCAAGTGCAACTGAGAGTTTAAAAGATCCCTTAACTCAAAAAAGAATTTACAGTAGCAATAAGTGTGATGAAAAAAGTGACTACAGTAAATATGTTTTATTAACAAAAGAGTATGGCATTGATACTATAAATCTCTCGTGTAATAGTACAACATCTTTAGGACAACTCTCTTTTGGAAGTGA
>CAZIES010000002.1:0-4255 GCA_964538295.1 uncultured Arcobacter sp.
ACAGCACAAGATCCACATACTCCACTTTCACATCCACATCTAAAAGTTAGACTGCTATCTTTTTTTTCTTTAATAAACTGCAAACCCTCTAGTACTGTTTTTTTATTTTCAAGTTTTGTTTCAAACTCTTCAATGTAGCTTTTATTGTTGTTTGTTCTATTAATTTTAAATTTCATTCGATATCCTCAAAGCCAACATTAACAATTCCCTCACTATTTTTTGTTACAATTGTATTTTTACGAAAAATTTCCTTCTCTCCTGGGAACTCTGTTCTAAAATGTGCACCTCTACTCTCTTCTCTCATTTTTGCGCTTATAATAAGTGTTTCACCAAGTTCAATCATATTTGTAAATTCAATAAATTCTAATAAGTTTTTGTTGAAAAATCTACTTTTATCACTAATACCCATTTTATTAAGTTGACTTTTCCAAGTTGATAGTTCAGTACTTAATTTTGAGATTTTATCTGAACTTCTAAATAATCCTAAGTTATCAAAGAACATTTTTCCCATTTCTTCTTTTATCGCATAAAAATTAATTTCAGGCTTAGTTTCAAAGTAAGATTCTATTGTGTTAGCAGTTTTTGTTTGAATTTTTTTAGCTGTTTCTACATTTTGTGATTCTTTTGCGGCATTTTTACCTGATATTTTACCAAATGTAATAATTTCTTGTAGGGAGTTTCCTCCTAATCTATTAGCGCCATGAATTCCCACTTGACTACACTCCCCGCAAGCATATAGATTTTTTAAAGATGTTTCACATGAAACATTCGTTTTTATTCCACCCATACTATAATGTGCAGCAGGATTAATTGGTAGAAGCTCTTTGGTGATATCTATGTGCATGAATTCTTGTGCTAAGCGCCTTTCTTGTGGCATTATAGTATCAATAATCTCTTCTGCAATATGTCTAAGATCCAGATAAACCTCTTCACCCTTTAGTTGTTTAGAAAAAATAGCACGTGCTACTTCATCTCTTGGTTTTAATTCATCAATGAACCTATTTCCACTACTATCAACTAGATAACCACCTTCGCCTCGAGCACTTTCGCTAATAAGTATATTATTACCTTTCATTGCTGTTGGGTGAAATTGAACCATCTCCATATTAGAAAGTTCTGCACCTGCACGTAATGCAACAGCAATACCATCTCCTGTTGTTGAGACAGAATTAGTCGTAAATTTATTGTAAATATTACTGTAACCACCTGTTGCTAAAATAGTAGTTTTAGCAAAAACTGAAATAACTTCAGAAGATTTTATTGATAAAAAATCTGCCCCAATAACTTTATTATTTTCTTTAATTAAATCCAATAATTGATACTCATTTAGAAAAGAGATTTTCTCTTTTATACAGTTATCATATAAAGTATGAAGGATTTTTAATCCTGTGTAGTCAGAGCTATAACATGTCCTAATCATCGATGCTGCGCCAAAGTTTCTTTGTGCAACTTTATGCTCTTTATTTCTCGTAAATGGTACACCTATTGTATCAAGCCACTTTATTGTTTCTGGTGCTTGCTCACACATTATTTTTGTGGCTTCAATGCTACCTAAACCATGACTTCCTTTAAGTGTATCGTCAATATGTGATTGGATTTTTACATCGTCTTTTTCTAGGCTAGCATTGATACCACCTTGTGCTTGACATGTTTGAGAATGTGTGGGATAAGTTTTGGAAACCACTAAAACATTAGCACCATGATTTTTTGCTTCAAGTGCTGCTGATAGTCCAGCTCCACCTGAACCAATAACAAGAACATCTATATTTTCAAGTAAATTGTCTTGCATTTTAATCCCAAAACTCTTTTAATTTTTGTTTATCTTCATCTAATTCTTCAAGTGAAATAGCATCTATTTTTTCTAAAGCACTCTTGAGTTCTTCTTCATTGATATCATCATCTTGAGTGACTTTTGCTTTTTCAGTTTTTATTGGTTGGGCTATCTTTTTATTTTCATCATTTTTATGGGTTTTCCCTGAAGATACTTTAAGTTCTAGATATTCTTGCATGATACTCTCATACTTATCAAACTCCATTAATAAAAAACTTGGTTTTCCATCTCGCAGAATTACTGCTTTCTCAATCTCATTTTTTGACAACTTGTCAAAAAGATTTTTGCTTTTTCTGATGAGTTGTGTTGAAGAAACCATCTCATCTGATTTATATTGAAGAAAATTCATAACTATTCCTTGTTTTTAGATACGTATTATAATACGTATTTAGATATGTTTTGAATTATACCATCTTTTAGTCTATTTCTAGCTTCTATAGAAGACCATCCTATGTGTGGTGTTATAATTATATTATGTTTATTTAGTATACTTTTAAGTGGTGATGTAGTTTGTAGTGGTTCTTTTTCTATTACATCAAGCCCACAATAAAGGGTTTTAGAGTTAAGTATTTCTACTAAGTCCTTTTCATTGATTATACCTCCACGACCTAAATTTAATAAAATAGAATTTTCTTTAATCAAATTTAAATTTGTTTTATTTAGCAAATTTTTAGTCAAATCGTTATATGGACAGTGAATACTTATTATGTCTGATGTTCTTAAAAGTTCTTTTAATTCTATTTGTTTGTAATTTGTATTTGAATTCTTTCCAGAAGTAGAATAATAATTAACATTACAACCAAAAGATTGTGCAATTTGTGCAACCTTTTCTCCAATATTTCCTAAACCAATGATTCCCCATTTTTTGTCTTTTAATTCAAAGAATGGTTTGTCAATGTGTGTAAATATTGTTGATTTTTCCCACGAACCATCTTTAACGTAGTTTGAATAGTATTGAGTTTTGTTGATTAGTTCTAGAGCAAGTGCAAAAGTGGTTTGTGCTACACTATGGGTTGAGTATCCAGAGACATTTTTTACTTCAATATTACGATTTTTAGCTGCCTCTAGGTCTACATTATTCATACCTGTTGCTGCAATACAAATAAGTTTAATGTTGCTATTTACCATTACTTCTTTATCGATAACTACCTTATTTGTTATAACAATATCAGCATTTTTGACTCTTTGTATGGTTTGTGATGCATCTGTTGTTTCGTAGATGGTTACATTACCAAATTGCTCAAATTCACTTAAATCTATATCTTCACCAATGGTTTTTCTATCTAAAAATACTAGTTCCATTATGTATTCCTTTACATATATTTATGTGTAAGGTATCAAAAAGAAGGTAAATTATTAATAAGTAGAAGGATTTAGTTATGAAGTTGAAACTGAATCCAACTCCGTTAACTATTTATTTTCTGTAGAAAAAGTATTCTCAGCCCATTCTGTGATAGGTCCTCGAAGGACTTTTTTAAGTTCAATTGCAAAGAGGTTAACTAACTCTTGAGTCTCTTTTGTTGATTTTAGTAGGGTAGTTAATGAGTTAGTATATTTATTAACGTAGAAGTTATCAATTTGTTTATTACTTCCTAAGATAACAACCTTACAGCTACTATCTATTCTTGATAGAACCATTTGCATAGTCTTATTTGACATATTTTGTGCTTCATCTATAATAACAAAGGCATTGGAAAGAGTTCGCCCACGCATTTCACCAACCCACATGGTTTCAATGGAGTAGTTTTGAATCATTTGATCAATACGTGTTGTAACTTCTTGATCATCGAGCTCAATTATCTCATTTTGTTTTCTGTTCTGACGTCTTTTTTTATATTCACTTCGTACAATATAGTCTAAACTGTCCATTAATGGGTGATTATAGATGGCAAATTTCTCTTCATGCCCTGGTAAATAACCAACATCTTCACCTTTGTCCAATGACTCAATAGAGTTACGGATATAAATGATACGTTGGTAATGTTTGTTTCTGATCAATTTAAGGGCACCAGAAAGAGCTAAAAGGGTCTTTCCTGAACCAGCCTTTGCTTCTACTATAAGTACGTTATAAAACATGCTTAAAATTGCATTTGAAAAGAAAAGCTGTTCTTTATTTAACGGTGTTATGATTTGATTTCTTATTTCATCTTCATCAAGAACTCTAATTTTGTCATTATGAATATTGGCTAAGACTACTTGGTCAGAACTTTTTACTTTAAAACAGTAGGAGTAATTATCAGGATTATAATCTTTATCGTATCGCTTGATATCTGCATTTTCAATATATTCTAAATCTTCAAACTTTATCTCAATTGTTTTAACAAATTCATGACTAATTGAATCCCTATTTGATCCTAAAAGTGAATCGGTTTGTATATTGAGTGACATTGCCCGTGTACGAGCCATAATATCTAACGATAAAAA
>CAZIES010000002.1:4355-8178 GCA_964538295.1 uncultured Arcobacter sp.
ATTTCATCTAAAACTGTCTCTGGTAAGATGATTAGGTTTTTACACTCATCGGCAACTTTAAAGATATTTTTTGCATCTTCAAGTAAGATATTTGTATCTAAAACATAATATTTTTCAAATGTCATTTTGCATCTTTAGGAGTTTGTTTTAAAACTCGGTAGATAATAAATCCACCCACAAGAAGTGTAATAAGAGTAAAAAGTACAGAAAAGGTTTTGGTAATGACGTAACCTACAATAAGTAATGCTAAAACAGTAGGTACTTCGTTATATGCTCGGAAAAAATTTCCACTTTCTGGATAAATTCCTTGTTCAAGGTTTTTTCTGAAGTGTTCCAATGAAAAAGAGTAAGTCATGAGTAAGATAACAAAAAATATTTTTCCATATAACCAACCATCAATCATTCCTGGATTCATATAAATCATCAACATTCCACTGATTACTGTTGCCCACATTGCAGGTAAACCAATGTACTTATACATTTTTAGTTCTTGTATTTTAACAACTTCTACAAAATCTGGTTTGTTTTTATGTTCTGTATGATAGACGTATAGTCGCGGTTGATAAAATAACATCGCCATCCATGACATCATTGCCATAATATGAAAAATGACGATCCATTGATAGTATTCCATACTTTTCCTTTTTAAATTTCTTTAATTTTTGCTAACCATTCATCTAACGTTTTTTCATAACCAATCTGTGACGATTCATAAAGTGAAATAGGTTCAGATAAATACTCTTGCTCAACATAGCCTCCAAAATCATGGGGATATTTGTATCCTACATGCAATGAATCAATATGTGTTGGAATATCAAATATTTTACCATTTTTCACTTCACTTAAAGCTTTATTGATTGCCTTATAAGCACTATTTGATTTTGGCGATGAAGCTAAATAAATAACACATTGAGAAAGTATAATTCTACTTTCAGGATAGCCTATTTTATTTACAGCGTGCATGGTGCTAACTGCAAGATTTAGAGCATTTGGATTGGCATTTCCTATATCTTCACTGGCAAAAATGACTAAACGTCTCACAATAAAGTCAACACTCTCTCCGCCATGAATAAGGCGACTTAAATAATAGAGTGCCGCATTAACATCCGAACCACGGAGTGACTTTATCATGGCACTTGCTAAATCATAATGGCTATCTGAAGAACTTACCCCATCACCAATAACATTTTGGCGTAACTCTTTTAGAGTTTCAACACTTATTTTAAGCTCACTCTTAAAAGAAAACTCTAGGAGATTTAACATCGCTCTTGCATCACCACTTGAAGAGTTAATTAAGTAATCAATACAATCATCATTTAAATCAATTTCTAGCTCTTTTTGTGCTAAATCAAGGATTTGTACTAGGTCATCTTTGTTTAGCGCTTTAAACTCAAATAAAAAGCTTCTAGAACGTATCGCAGATGTGAGTGTAAAAAAAGGATTCTCTGTACTGGCTCCTATGATAATAGCATCATAGTTTTCCATAATTGGAAGCAATACCTCTTGTTGATTTTTTGATAGACGATGAACTTCATCGATAAAAACAAGTGGTTTAATGAGCGCATTTTTATATCGGTCAAAAACCTTTCGTAAATCTTCAACTTTTATGGTTGTTGCATTAAAATAGTAGTAATCAGTATTGATAATCTTAGCAATGATTTTAGCTAGAGTTGTTTTACCACTTCCAGGTTTTCCATAAAAAAAGAGATGGGGTATCTCTTTTTTTTTGATAAGTTTATAAAGAACTTTATCTTTTCCTATAATATGTGACTGTCCAACAAAATTTTCTAAATTTGTTGGTCGAAGTAGATTAGATAGATTGGTCATCTTCATTTAAAAAGTGTCGCAAGTTTCTGTACTCTTCTCGAGTTAAGTAGCGACTTTTTCCACTTGGAAGATTATTAAGTGAAATTCCCCCAAAATCAACACGTTTTAAATCCATCACATCTAAATTAAAGTGTGCAAAGAATCTACGAAGTTCTCTATTTTTACCTTCTGCAATTCCTACTTTTAACTTTGAGTATTTTTCTGCATTGGAACTGATACTAAATCCACTAAAAGGAGCAAAGGTCATTGCAGTAATATCAGAGTTCTCGTGAGCTCCTGTTGATGCATCTTCTAAACTAATTCCTTTTAACATGGCATCTTGAATTTGTTGGGTGATTGGTCCATTAACTTTAATTTTATAGATTCGCTCTAAATTAGAGTGCATAAGTTTATTAACAACATCTACAGAGTCAGAGAGTAGTAGTACGCCCTCACTGGCATAATCTAGTCGACCTACGGGCATGAAGTGCTTATATTTTGCATCTAATGTGTCATAAATAATTTTTCGGCCTTGGGGATCACTTTTCGTAACCAGCTCGCCTTTTGGTTTATTATAAACTATCACTGTATACATTCTGTTTTTTTCATACTTGATAAGTTTTTTATCAACAAAAACCCTGCTTTTATCAGTAACTTTTGTTGCCATATCTGATACAACTTTTCCATCGACACTTACACGTCCTTCTTGAATCAGCCTATCAGCCTCTCTACGTGAGTATTTACTGTTATGTGAAATAAATTTGTTGAGTCGTGTTGGTTCATTTGATTTATCATGTTTCATTTTATATCCTTATTTGATACCTGCTTCAATTAAATCATGAATGTGTAAAAGTCCAACAAGTCTCTCTTCACTATCAACAACAATCAGCATTTGTATTTTGTAATCTTCAACTAATTGCAAAGCATCACTAGCTAGGATGTTTTTGTCATTAGTCTTTTTTGGGTTTTTGGTTGCAACTTCTTCGACACTACATTCAACACTAAAGTTTTCTTTCATGAGTGCTCGTCGTAAATCTCCATCACTTAGAAGTGCAATAACTTTTTTATTCTCATCAAGTACAACTACATTTCCTAGGCGTCCTTCACTCATAACAACGATGGCATCTTTTAGTTTAGTTTCACGTGAAACGATAGGTAAATTTTCTTTTCTTAAAAGATCATCTACTTTTACAAAAAGTTTTTTACCTAAACTTCCTCCTGGGTGAAAAGAGGCAAAATCCTCTTTTTGAAAGTCTCTTTTTTTCATGAGCACGACTGCTAGAACATCTCCCATTGCCATGGTTAATGTTGTAGAAGATGTAGGTGCTGTCTCTAAAGGACAAGCTTCTTTGGTAACAGATATGTTAAAAAATATATCTGCATATTTTGCAAGGGTTGATTGTTGGTTATTTGCCATAGCAATTAAAGGAATATCAAAACGTTTTAAGTGTGGAAGAATTTGAATCAACTCTTCACTCTCACCAGAATAAGAGATAGCTAAAACAATATCCTCTTTTCCAATCATTCCTAAATCACCATGCATGGCCTCAGTAGGATGAAGAAAAAATGAACTGGTTCCAGTACTGGCTAAAGTAGCTGCAATTTTGCTTGCAACAAGTCCAGATTTACCAACGCCAGTGATGATAAGTTTTCCTTTGGAAGCAACAATGAGCTCTACAGCTTTTTTTAGTGCTTCATCATCAATATTAACAGCAGCAAGTTCTAACTCCTTTGCTTCTGTTAATAAAACCTCTTTTGCTATTGCTTTATAATCCATAATTTATCCTTATTGAACAAATAGTGTTGGTACAATCATTGGGTATTTTTTATATTTTCGAATACAGTGTTTTCTTACAACTTTTCTCAGTTCATCTTCAAAGATTCTGTTGTTTTTAAAGATTCCAGGTCGTGCATTTTGCAAGAAAGTACTTAATAAGTCTTCAATCTCTTTTGAAAAGAATTTGTCTTGTTTGTCTGGAACTAAACCAAAAGAAGTAACACGAGGTCTACTTGCTAA
>CAZIES010000002.1:8278-50543 GCA_964538295.1 uncultured Arcobacter sp.
TATTCTCCATGAACAGGCATAAAGAATTTAGGTTTAA
The DNA here is from genome assembly GCA_964538295.1 of uncultured Arcobacter sp. Classification (GTDB taxonomy): domain Bacteria; phylum Campylobacterota; class Campylobacteria; order Campylobacterales; family Arcobacteraceae; genus Arcobacter_A. Next base: position 8,316 of record CAZIES010000002.1, read on the forward strand.
CAAGACGAAGCATTAACTTTTGCTCTTCTTGTGCTGCGTGTCCTGAAACGTGAATCTCACTAAAGTCTTGATAGGCAACTTTTGCGCCAGCTTTAAGTAAGTGATTAATGATTCCAGAAACACTTGCTTCATTTCCAGGAATTGCTTTTGCAGATAAAATGATTTGATCACCTGGTTTAATTTTAATATGTCGGTGCTCGTGAATTGACATTCTATAAAGTGCAGACATAGACTCTCCTTGAGAACCAGTCGTTACAATAAGTACCTCTTTATCTTGGTATTTATTTACTTCGTGTGCATCGATAAATTGATCTTTAGGAAATTTAATATATCCTAAACTCATTGCTAAGTCTAAGTTTTTCTCCATTGATCGACCAATAACACACACTTTTCTTCCATACTTAATACCGTGTTCAATAGCTTGTGAAACCCTGTGGATATTTGATGAGAATGTTGACATGATAACTCTTCCCTTTGCACGTGCAAAAAGATTATCAAAAGTAGGACCAACAGTTTTTTCTGATTTTGTAAATCCTGGAGAGTGTGAGTTAGTTGAATCAGACATTAAAAGTAAAACACCCTCTTCTCCATGATGTGCTAATCGATGTAAATCTGTTGGGAAACCATCAATTGGAGTATGGTCAATTTTAAAGTCTCCCGTGTGAATAATCGTACCTGCATCAGTTTTAATCGCAAGTGCTGAAGAATCAATGATTGAGTGTGTGATATGCATCCACTCAATTTCAAAATCACCAATCTTAATAGGAACTCGTTTTTCAACGGCTCTAAAGAAACTTCGGTGTTGTTTAATTTTATGTTCGTCAAATTTTGAACCAATCATCTCTAGTGGTAACGATGTTCCATATACTGGAAACTGCATCTCTTTAAAAAGATATGGCATTGCACCAATATGATCTTCATGACCATGAGTAATAACAATACCAGCGATTTTATTTTTAATTTCTCTTACATATGTTAAATCAGGAATTAAAATATCAACACCATGCATATTTTCATCAGGAAAACTCATACCCACATCAACAATGATTGCTGAAGTATCAGTTTCAATGACCATCATGTTTCCACCAATTTCACCTAATCCACCAAGTGGAGTGATTCGTATTTTTGCATTACTTCCAAGATTAAGTTTATAGTGTGGATTTAATCTATCTTTATGAGATTTTTCATTGATAGTATGTGCTTTTTTAAGATCACTTACCCATCCAAATCCACTCATGTTTTGTGGTTTTGCTTTTGGTTTTCTCGGTCTTTTTGGTTTTTGTCCACTGTTTTGTGTTGATTCTTCAACACTATTTGTTTCAGCTTGTTGCTTTGGTGCAGGTTTTTTATTTTGTGGACGTCGTCGTTGCTGTGGTTTTTTTTGCTGTGGTTTTTTCTCTTCACCCTTTGGTGCAGAGTTAGTTACTTCTGAAGTTGATTCAGTTTTCTTCGTTTCTTCCATATATTAATGCCCTTTTGTATAATTGGCTATACAAAGATGCACTAACTTCATGAGGTCTTACATTTTCCGCAATATCAAACTCTTCAAAGAGTGTTTTTAGCACCTCTTTTGGAAGTTTTGAAGAGAGATTCTTACTCAGTTTTTTTCGTGGCTGCATAAATGCGGCTTTTAAAAAATCTTTAAATCCCTTTTCAATAGTTTTACCGAGGTCTTTTTTAATAAAAAGTATAGAAGACATTACCTTTGGTGGAGGGTCAAAAGATTCTGGTGGAACATCAAAGAGTATCCGTGAATCTTTTGATAAAAGTTCTGCAATCACAGCTAGTGATGAGTACTCTTTCTCTTTTGGTTTTGCTGAGAATTTTTTTGCTACTTCTTTTTGTATCATAACAATAATATGCTCGCAATTGTCGTCTTCCAACGCTCGTAAAATGATATTGGTTGCAATATAGTATGGTAAGTTTGCTATTAAATCATAATTACCATCATATAAACTCTTTTGCTTGTCCCAAGCTTCTAAAACATCAGTGTGGATCAGTTCTAGCTGTTTTGAGTTTAATTCATTTGCAAATTTTGACTGTAAGATACTAATTAAATCCGTATCTACCTCATAAGCTCGTACATTTTTGTACTTGACTAATTGTTTTGTCAAATCACCTAAGCCAGGCCCAATTTCAACCACAGTTCTATCTGCTTTGGGCATCGATTCGATGATCTTTAATAAAACACTTTCATCTTTGAGAAAGTTTTGTCCGTATTTCTTTTTTGCTTTTACATTTTCCATAAAGCCAAGAGTATATCTGCTTTTAACTTACATTTAGATAACATATCTCTTCTTATTTAAGTAAATAGCGACTATTTAACTTAATTTAAATTAGTTAAGGAGATATTTTGAGTAATTTTGCAAAAAGAATCATTCCTTGTTTAGATGTAAAAGATGGACGAGTTGTAAAAGGTGTGAATTTTGTAGGACTTCGTGATGCAGGAAATCCTGTTGAAGTTGCAAAACGATATAACAGCGAAGGTGCTGATGAAATCACTTTTTTAGATATTACAGCCAGTCATGAAAATAGAGATACCATTGTTGATATTGTTAAAGATGTCGCAAAGGAAGTTTTTATTCCTTTAACTGTTGGTGGTGGAATTCGAAATCTAAATGATATTTATAAACTGCTCAATGTAGGATGTGATAAAGTTTCTGTTAATTCATCTGCTGTTGTAAATCCTAGTTTTATTGATGAAGGAGCAAAACGTTTTGGAAGTCAGTGTATCGTAGTTGCAATTGATGTCAAAAGAGTTGAAGATGGTTCATATCATGTATTTGTAAAAGGTGGGAGAGAAGATACTGGACTTGATGCAGTACAATGGGCTAAAGAGGTTTATGACCGAGGTGCGGGAGAGATACTTTTAACTTCGATGGATACAGATGGAGCAAAAACTGGTTTTGAACTTAACATTACAGAACAAATTTCATCCATACTAGATATTCCTGTTATTGCATCAGGGGGTGCAGGAACAATGGAACATATGAAAGAAGCTTTTGAACATGGAGCAAGTGCTGCATTAGCTGCTTCAATCTTTCACTTTAAAGAGATTGATATTATGGATTTAAAACACTACTTAAGAAAGAACAATATTCCTGTAAGGATTTAAAATGAAAACAATTAATCCTCTATGTAAAAAATTAGCGTTGCTTGTTCTTCCAGCAACGCTTTTTTCGTTTGAGGTAAATTTTACAAAAGAGTTTACAAAAGAATTAATGCCTGATACCTTAGGCACAAATTTAACGGTACGTATTGAATCAAAAGATGAACAGATGATTTCTAATCGATTAGCAAATTTTAATGATGTTATTAAAGTCGATAATACAGTAGAAAGAAAATTAGGTAAGTACACTGTACACCCAAACTATAAGTATTCATCAAATAATACACCAAAAATTATTGGTTACATTGGTGAGTTACAATATAAAGTAAATGCAAGTGATGCTAAAAGTGTGAATAGCTTTATCACTAAAGTTAATGCTCTTAAAGAGAGTCGAGATACTTCTATTATAGTAGATGGTCTGTCTTGGAGAGTTAAAGATACAACTTACAATGTTGCTTTAGATATTTTACGATTAGAAGCAATCTCTTGGGGACAAGATTATGCAAAAAACATCTCTGCAGATTTACAAAAGAAATGTGATGTTAAACGAGTAAATATCAATGGTTTAAATCGACCAAATTATTCACGAATGATGAGCGCAGAAATTGCAATGGATTCAAAATCTTTACGAAAAGGTATTCCTGTTCCTGAAGCAAATCATCAAAAGATTTCAATTCAACCCAATTATACATTGGAGTGCAAATGATAGTCTGCGCTGGAGATATTGAAACTTTTAAATTTGCAGAACCAATTGGAATTGGACTGGTGCAACCCGCAATTAATTTGACACGACAATGCCTTTTTAACAAACCTGATTTTTTACTTTTTGTAGGAACTGCAGGAAGTTATGGAAATCACAAAATTCTTGATATCGTTGAGTCAAAGCGAGCATCAAATGTAGAGTTGGCTTTTTTAAAAAATGATGCCTATACCCCTATTGATAATGTTTTAGAATCAGAAAATAAATTTGTAAGAAACGATACCATTGTTAATAGCTCAAACTATATCTCAACCAATTTTGAGTTGGCGAATCAGTTTAATAAGTATGGCATTGGATGTGAAAATATGGAGTTCTTTTCAGTACTAAATGTTGCAAAAGAGTTTGAGATTCCAGTCGCAGGAATTTTTTGTGTGACTAATTTTACTAATGAAAATGCCCATGAAGATTTTAAGAAAAATCATAAAGAAGCGATGGAAAAGTTAACTCAATATTTGGTTGAGAAGAAGATTATTAAGTAGGAAATTTATTCAATATTTTGAATGATATTGAATAGGTTTAGTTAAAAATAAATTTGATTTATTCTTAAATCTATTATCTGATCCTATCAAATATTTTTATTTATTTTGGATTATTGTAGTAGAAGTAGTTAAAAAGTTTCGTATTTATTTTTCTAAAACTTTGAACTGAACACCCTACGCAAGTGCAAAAGAACTTTGCATACGGCTTAGTCTTATAAACTATCATTTAGTTTGTATTTGGCTCCCCTTCGTTGATGCAATAAATTGCATAACAACTTCGGGTTCAACTTCTAAAAAAGTGAAGCAGTTCACTTTTTTTTAACGAAGTTTCACGTGAAACATCATTTTATATAAAGTGAGTTTTTTCACAAAAAACTCTTTTTTGAGCTATTATGGATAAAGTATGGCTTCTAATAAAACCTTTTTATTAAGGTAAAAAACTTTGACTTAATAAAGAAGTTTATAAAGGATACAATTGCAATCAATATACGATTATACACTGGATGAATTAAAAGATAAACTCAAACCAGCCTTTAGAGCAAAACAAGTTTATAATTGGCTTTATAAAAAATATGTCTCTTCATATGAAGAGATGAAAAATATTCCAAAGGATTTAAAGCGAAATCTTGAAGAAAATTTTGCCATTGATATTTTAAAAATAGTCAAAAAAGAACAAAGTAGTGATGGAAGTATTAAGTATCTTTTTTCACTTCATGATGGACATACTGTAGAAGCTGTTTTACTTTTAATGAAGAAGAAAAAAATAGCAGGTGATGGAAAGATTGAGCGAAGTGAAAAATATACGGTTTGTATTTCAACACAAGTTGGCTGTAAAGTGGGGTGTACTTTTTGTTTAACAGCAAAAGGTGGATTTGTTAGAAATTTAACCGTTGGTGAAATTGTTACGCAGATTGTTCAAATTAAAAAAGACAATAATATTGATGAGAATAAATCACTCAATATTGTTTATATGGGTATGGGTGAACCACTTGATAATTTTGATAATTTTGTTCATTCTGTTAAGGTATTTTCTGAACCAGAAGGGCTATCAATTAATAGACGAAGACAGACAGTATCAACATCAGGAATTTCGTCAAAAATTGAAAAATTAGGAGCTCAGGATTTAGGTATTCAGTTAGCTATTTCATTGCATGCAGTTGATGATGAACTACGAAGTGAATTAATCCCTATGAATAAAGCCTATAATATTCAATCAATTATTAATGCAGTTAGAAGTTTCCCTGTTGATGCAAGAAAAAAAGTGATGTTTGAATATTTAGTGATAAAAGATAAAAATGATGATATTGCATCAGCAGATAAACTGCTTAAAATGCTCAATGGAATTAAAGCTAAAGTGAACTTGATTTATTTTAATCCCTATCCCGGAACGACTTATCAAAGACCGGAAAGCAAAAGTATGATAAAATTCCAAAACTATTTAACAAGCAAAGGTTTACTTTGTACTATCAGAGAATCTAAAGGTCTTGATATCTCAGCAGCCTGTGGACAATTAAAAGAAAAGGAAAGCAATGGAAGCTCTTGATTTAGCAATGCTTATATTTATAGCAGGAGTTGCTATCGTATCAGCAATAGGTTTTTTTAAAAGTTATAAGAATAAAGATTAATAAGGAAGATTATGGCAATTACACGATTTGCTCCAAGCCCAACAGGATATTTACATATTGGGGGGTTACGAACAGCACTTTATAGTTATTTATGGGCACGAAAAACAGGTGGAAAATTTCGATTACGAATTGAAGATACAGATACCTCTCGAAATAATGACGAAGCGATGAAAGCAATTATTGAAGCTTTTGATTGGGTAGGATTAAACTATGATGATGAAGTTGAATACCAGTCTCAACGATTAGATTTATATAAAAAGTATATTCAACAGTTACTTGATGAAGGTAAAGCATATTATTGTTATATGAGCAGGGAAAAGTTGGATGCTTTACGTGAAGAGCAAATGGCAAATAAACAAACACCTCGTTATGATGAAACATGGCGTCCAGAAGATGGAAAAGTATTGCCAGCTATTCCAGAAGGAATTGAACCTGTAGTTAGAATTAAAGCACCTCAGGATGGAGTACTCTCTTTTATTGATGGGGTTAAATCGATTATGAATTTTGAGTGCAGTGAAGTAGATGATTTTGTTATTGCACGCAGTAACGGAATGCCAACATACAATTTTGTTGTAGCCATTGATGATGCTTTAATGGAAATGTCAGATGTAATTAGAGGGGATGATCACTTAACAAATACACCAAAGCAGATGATTATATATGAAGCACTTGGATTTGATGTTCCAAAATTTTATCATGTTCCAATGATTAATAATCCACAAGGTAAAAAGCTTTCGAAAAGAGATGGTGCCTTAGATGTTATGGAGTACAAAAACCAAGGTTATCTTCCTGAAGCACTTTTAAATTTTCTTGTTCGTCTTGGATGGTCAAATGGTGATCAAGAGATTTTTTCAATGGATGAGATGTTAGAACTTTTTGATCCAACAAATATTAATAAATCTGCATCATCATATAATGAAGAGAAACTTTTATGGTTAAATGCACACTATATTAAAAATGTAACTAATGAACGATTGGCAAATGAATTAGAGTTTTTTGATTGTCATTTAGAAGGACATGATAAGAAAGAGATGATTTTAGATTTATGTAAAGAGCGAGCACAAACAATTGTTGAATTGAGAGATGCGATAGCTAAAATCTTAGATGTTCCAACAGAATATGAAGCTAAGGGTTCAAAAAAGTTTGTAAAAGAAGAGACACCTAAATTTTTAGAGTGTTATTTAGAAGAGCTTGAACAACATAAAGAGTCTTTACATTTAGCGTGTGATTATGAAGTGGTAACAAAACCTTTTATTGAAAAGTTTCAACTAAAATTTCCACAACTTTTCCAACCAATAAGAATTGCCTTAACAGGTGGTACACAAGCACCATCAGTTTATGATATTATGGCAATCTTAGGATTTGATGAAGTTTATAAGAGAATTTCCACAGCAATCGAAAAAAACTTTGGAAAATAACGTAAAAGTGTCTTGATTATTGCAAAATAATAGGGCATAATATATGCGCTAATATAAAGGAAACAGAAAATGAACATTTACGTAGGGAACTTATCATACCAAATGGGAGATAGTGATTTAGAGGAAGTTTTTGCTAAATTTGGTGCAGTTAAAAGTGCTAAAGTAATTACAGACAGAGAAACTGGTCGATCAAAAGGTTTTGGATTTATCGAAATGGAAACAGCAGATGCTGGAAATGATGCAATTGAAGCTTTAAATGGAAATGAGTGTCAAGGACGAACACTTAGAGTAAATGAAGCACGACCAAGAGAAGAGAGACCTAGAAGACAATACTAATCCTTTATTGTAAATGAAAAAGGCCCTTCAGAAGAAGAGCCTTTAGGATTTTATTCTTAATAAAGGAGAACAGATATGAAAGGTAGGTCTTTCATATTGTTTTGAAAAAAATCTCTTAAAAGAATTATACAATTCAAATATGTAGTGAGTGTGTAGTCTATTAAACTACACTTTCTCCTACTACATAATTTACTCCAACATTTATCTTTTTATTGTTAATTTAAATATTAATGTGATAAATCACATTGTGTCATTTTTCCCTTTTGTTTAATGGCCAAAATATAAAAGATTGATGGAATGATAATTAGTGTTAAAAAGGCAGATGATACCATTCCTCCAATCATAGGTGCAGCAATTCGTTGCATTACTTCACTGCCTACCCCATTGATATACATAATAGGGATAAGCCCACCTAAAATTGCAAAAAGTGTCATGAGTTTTGGACGAAGTCTTAAAACAGCTCCTTTGTAAATAGCATGAAAGATATGTGTTTTTTCTGGTTCAATACATTTGTCTTTTAGCTCTAGCATTGCTTCATGTAAGTAAACTAGCATAACAATAGAGGTTTCTGCTGCAACACCTAGTAGGGCTAAGAAGCCAACAATAACAGCAATGGAGATATTAAAGTTCAAATACTCTAAATAAAAAATTCCACCAGTTAATGCAAAGGGCAAAGTAAAAAAGATAATAGCCGTATAGGTAATATTACGTAAAGCAAAATAAATAAGAATAAAAATTATTATAAAGGTTAGTGGAATAATATAAATGAGACGTTGCATCGCTGATTCTAAATACTCACTCTGCCCTGCCCATTCAAAATAGTATCCTGATGGAAGTTGAATATCGTCTAAAAGTGCTTTGGCTTCATCTTTATACTGTTTTGCTGAAATACCATTTTTAGGAGTGATATAAATAAAGTTAACATTTAATGCCTTTTCTGATTTGATAACGGATGGTCCCTCTTCATAAGCTAACTGGGCAAACATCTCTAAGGGTTGAAATCCTAGTTTTGTTTTAATTTGTAAGTTATTTAACGCAATAATATCTTCTCTTTGAGTTGTTTCAAAACGTAAGGAGATTGGGTATCGTTCAAGCCCGTTAAGCATAGTTGATATTTTTGCTCCTGCAACGCCTAATGAAATAGTAGATAAAACATCATTTTTTGTAATCCCATATCGGGCTAACATCTCCTCTTTTACATTGATATTTAAATAGTATCCCGAATTGATTTTATCTGTAGAAACCGAGAGTGTTTTGTTAAACTTTTTGAGTTTTTGCTCAATGGTTCCTGCAACTTCTTCTAGTTTTTGGTGATTGTTTCCATACAGCTTGATACCTAGTGGCGTTCGAATACCAGTTAAAAGCATATCAATTCGACCTCGAATTGGATATGTCCAAGAGTTAATTAATCCAGCAACTTGAAGTTTTTGGTCCATTTCATGCATCAATTTTTTATAGGTCATACCTTCACGCCATTGATCTTCTGGCTTAAAAGTAATTATTGTTTCAATCATAGCAAGTGGTGCAGGATCAGTTGCACTGTCTGCTCGTCCTGCTTTGCCAAATACGGTTTGTACTTCTGGAAAGGATTTGATGATTTTATCTGTTTTTTGTGTTAACTCTTTTGATAAATCAACACCTAATCCATAAGGTGTTACTGGCATATACATAAAAGTTTGCTCATTCATCATAGGCATAAATTCCCAATTCATTTTTTTGTAAACAGGATATGCTGAAATAATCGTACCAAAAAAAATAAGAATAACAAGGTATCTAAACTTTAACGAGAGTTTTAAAAAGGGTGAATAGAGTTTTACAAAAAAACGGTTAAGGAGGTTTCTATCCTCACTAATAATTTTACCACGAATAAAAAAGACCATTAATATTGGAACTACAGTAATAGAAAGAATAGCTCCTGCAATCATTGCAAAGGATTTGGTAAATGCCAAGGGAGTAAAAAGTCGTCCCTCTTGACCTGTCAATGCAAAAATTGGTAAAAATGAAACAACAACTAAAACCAGTGCAAAAAAGATAGGACGCCCTACTTGTTTAGCCGCATTGATAATAATTGTAATGCGCTCTTCATTAGAAATATCTTGCTTATTTTGTAGATGTTTATGGGCATTTTCAACCATAACAATCGTGGCATCAACCATAGCCCCAATAGCAATAGCAATTCCTCCTAGGCTCATAATGTTTGAACCCATACCAAAAACTTTCATAAGTAAAAAAGTTAAAAGAACGGTAATTGGTAAGGTAATGATAATAATAAGTGCACTTCTAAAGTGGAAAAGAAATAGTGCGGTGATAACCATTACAATAAGGGACTCTTCAATGAGAGTATTTTTTAATGTATCAATAGCTTTATCAATGAGTGAAGTTCTATCATAGGTTTCTACTACTTCAACGTCCTGCACTTTTAAGGTTTTGATTTTTTCTTTAACTGCTTTTATAACGGCATAAGGATTTTCACCAAATCTTACAACAACAATTCCCCCAACAGTGTCGCCTTCACCATTTAAATCAGCCATTCCCCGACGGTTAGTTGAGGTGATATTAACTGTTGCTATATCTTTGATTTTTAGTGGAATAGAGTCAATTGTTTTAATGGTGATATTTTCAATATCTACCACACTTTTTAGATAGCCTCGTGCTTGAATCATGTGTTCAAAACCATTTTCCAAAATAATACGACCGCCTTTGTCGTCATTATTTTTTGTTAATGCCTTTTTAATTTCATCAATGGAGAGATTGTATTGTACAAGTCTATTTTGATCCAAGGTGATTTCATAGTTTTTAATAAATCCACCAATAGAAGCAATTTCGCTCACGCCATCGACCCCTAGAAGGGCATATTTATAATAGTAGTCTTGTAGGGTTCGTAACTCATCAAGAGATTTAGTCTCTGATTTAAGTGCATATTCGTATGCCCACCCTACTCCTGTTGCATCAGGACCAATGGCAACATTAACTCCTTGAGGAAATGTTCCTTGTAGTTGTGAGAGCTGTTCTAAGATTCTGTTTCGTGAATCATATAAATCAGTACCATCTTTAAAGATAATATAAATAAGCGCATTTTGAAAAGAACTCATAGCCCGAACCGTGTCAATATTTGGTAAGCTCATTAGATTTGAAATTAAAGGATAAGAGACTTGTTCTTCAATGGTTTGTGGACTCTGTCCTGCCCATTTCACTTGTACAATGACTTGTGGCGGAGATAAATCAGGTAGGGCATCTAAACTGGTATTTTTAACTGCCCAAAAAGAACCTACCGTTAATACAATGATACTAAATAGAATTAAAAATTTGTTTCTTATACTATAAGAGATTATACTTTCAACCATAACTATTTCCTACCAATCATCATCGTCTTCTTCATATAGTGCGTTGGTCACTGCATCAGAATCTAGTAAGAATAGTGCATTATTAATAACCGTTTGTCCCTCTTCTACACCATCAAGAATTTCGTATTTGTTAGAACTAATTCTTTTAACACTAACTTCAATTGGTTCAAACTCTTCTTTTGAAATAGGTTGAAATACGTAATATTTACTTCCTTTATTTAAAACGGCAGTTTTTGGTAGTGTTAAACGTGACTTTTTGTTTTGAAGTAAAGTGATAGTTGCAAACATATTAGGCAGAAGATTTTTTTCTTTGTTTTCCAAAATAAAACGAACATCAACAGTTTTTGTTTTTTTATTGATAATTGGATAAATAAAATCAACGGTTGAAGTATAAGGTGTTTTTTGTCCGTCAACTAAAATTTTTGCTTTTTGTCCAATTTCAATACTTTCTAAATCCTTTTGATAAACTTGTGCAATAAACCAAAGGCTATCTAAATTGGCCAGTTGTAAAAGAAGTTTTCCTTTTTTAGCATAGGAACCTTGGTTGATATTTTTTTGTAGAACAATGGCATTGTATGATGAGATGACATCAATAGATTTTAATGCTTTTTGCTTTTTGATTTTTCTTAATTGTGTTGGATGAATATCAAAGGCTTCTAATTTATCTAAAGAACTTTGGTAAAGTTTTTGATTGATTTTTTTTGCGATATGTAACTCTTTTTGAATGGAGAGAATCTCATCAGAATAAATTGAAAAAAGTGCTTGCCCTTTTTTTATTGGCATAAATTGTTTATCGGCATTGATTTTTGTAATAAAACCATCAAAACGTGTCACAATATCATAAATTTTTGACTCATTTATAGCAGTATGTCCATAAAAGCTTTTTAAGGTACCTATTTGCTCTTTTTGTACTTTGACGAGCTTTTTATTGAAGAGTTGTGAAACTTCAAGAATTTGAGCATTTGATACTGTATATACCATGAATAGGAGTGTTAATAGTAGTTGCATTAGTTTCTTCCTGTAAAATAGAGTGATTTTGCATAATTTGTAAAATGTTTTTCCAATGCTTGAAGACTTTGAAGTTCAAAATCAATAATCGTGTTAAGATTTTTGATGGTCATATTTGGGTTGATTTTATTTAGTGCATTATAGGTTTCAATGTTTTTTTGAATACGCTCTTTTTTTGGAATTATTGTTTTTTGTAAAAGTTCATATTGTAATTTTGCACTTTGCATATTGTTTGATAAAATTTTTAGTTGAGAGTTAAATCGATGTTTTAAATCAAAAAGTTGATGGGCAACTTGTGAAGCTTGCTCTTTTGCTTTTGCTGATTTAATATTTTCACGGTTATAAATTGATAGTGGCATGGAAACAGAAAAATTCATATAGTCATTAAATTTATCATCTCGGTTAAAGTATGCCATATTAAATTTCAAATCTGAATTTTTTTTCGCTTTTTCTAAAGAGCTAAGTGAATTCATTTTGTGTAGTATTGATTCTAAAAGTTGTACCCTAGGATGGTTACTTGTTTTAAGAGTGTTTTTTACTGCCACTAAGGTTAAAGAAAGTTCTATATTATCGAGTTTTGTATAAGTAATCTCTTCTAACCTTATATGGTAGTTGTTTATCATGTTTTTTAAGTTTATTTTTTGAAGTTCCAGTTTGGAAAAAAGAATTTGTGTATTTAAAATTGTATTTTGATTAGCTTGGGCATTTTCATATAAAGAGGTATTGAGTTTTTCAAGCTGTTTGATATTTTTTTGGTATTTTTCTAAAAGGGCATATCTTTTTTTTGCAAGTTGCAGTAAATAGACATATTCATAAATATTTGCAATGAGTTTTTGTTGAGCATCTTTAAGTTTTAGTTGCGCAATTTTGTAATCTTTTTTAGCCAGTGATTTTTTAATTTCAAGTTTATTACCTAAAGGAATGGTTTGTGAAAAACCAAGATATTGAGCCTGCATCGCCTCAATATCTCGTTTACTAATATCACTTTGTACATCGTTAATACCTAAAGTAATTGTAGGGTTCTTCCATTTATTAGCAACTTCAATATCATGAGAGGTTACTTTTATGGCCTGATGTAAGTTTTTTAAGTCATAGTTGTTTTGAAGTGCAAGTTGAATGATTTCATCAATTGATGCTGCCATTGATGATAGACTTAAAATAGCACAAAGTAATATTGATTTAAACATTATAAGTTCACACTTCCTCTAATTTTATGGATTTTTCCATCAGCAGTTTTGAATTTAAGTTGGTACTGCCATGTACCACCCATAGAGAAGTTGATAAGCATTTTATATTGACCATCAACAAGTTTTCCTTTACCTACGTACTCCATATAAGGCATACCTGGCATCTCTGGCATATAAAATTTAACTTTAACTTTTGCATCAGTAACTGCTGCACCATCTTTTGCAAGGGTTACAAAAAAATTGTTATCACCAACAACAAGTGATTGTTCTGATTGTAAACCAACGTTATAACCGTTTTTCATTCCTTTTAAATCGATTGGTTCAGCGTTTAAAAGGGTTACTGCAAATAAAAATGCAACAACTATTTTTGTGATTTTCATAGAATCTCCTTAAATTTAGTAAGCAGATTATAATGAGTTAATAAGGAGTGAGTGTGGAGTTTAGTGTTTTTTGAAAAAAAGAGACGTTAAATGTTAAAAGTTCAGCGTGAAGGTAGTTCCTACCTGCTCTTTAGAATTAACATAAATTTTTATACCGTAGGTTTGACAAATATGCTTAACAATACTTAATCCAATACCAAAACCTCCTTGAGTCTTTGTTGCTCTATAGTAGCGTTTGAAAATATCATTTTGTTTTATATCTTTGATACCAATTCCACTATCTTTGATGATAAGTTGGTTGTCATGAAGGCTTATCTCAATAGAGCCTGCAATTTTATTATATTTGATAGCATTGGAGATGAGGTTTGTAGATAGTCTTATAAAGTCCTCTTTGTTCATGGTAAAAAAGGTAGGTTTTATGTTAAGTTTAAAGTTGATTCTCTTTTTTTGAGCAATGGGAGCTAAGTACTCGATTTGTTCTTGTAAAAGTTCATGTAAAGCAAGCTTCTCTTTTGGTTGTTCTTGATGATTATCTTGTAAAAACAGATAGGTTAAATCTTTATAAATATCTGAGATTCGTCGTGCACTAAGTCTGATACGTTCTGCGTTTTTTTCACTCATTTCTCCTTTTTGTTCAGTACACATTAAAAGTCCTGTAATTGGAGTATTTAATTCATGAGTGGTATCTTTAATAAAGTTATTAATTTTATGACGTTGTAAAGAGATAGGTTGAATTAAAAGTTTTGCTAGAAAAAAACCAATAAGTGAAATAAGGGCATAGATAGCAATAAAAAAGAGTAAGATATCTATTTTAAGCTGAGTAATTTTATCATTAAAGGTGGTCTCTTTTATGGCAATGTAGTGAACACCTAAGTGTCCAAAAGTGGAAGTATCAACTAAAATGTAACTTTTACCATAAGGTTTAATAGCATTATTAAAAATTGTTCCCTCTTCTTTGATAATAGGATTAAAATCAATTTTTTCATTGATTTCTCCTAGAATCTTTTTTTGTTGATTATCATACAGTGCAATAGAATAGGTAGGATAGGAGGTGAGTTCTGCAGTGTTAAATTTGGAATTTGTCATATGAGCAAAGATAATTCGTGAAGATATTTTTGAGGCGATATTTTGCATGTTTGACTTGCTTAAATCAAACATTAAACGTTGTTCACTTTTAAAATAAAAAAAAGCAACAGCTAACATTAAAATAAATGAGGAACCTAAATAGATACCCAAAAAACGAAAAAGGGTTCTTTTCTCATCATACGTTAAATCGATAACCTACTCCTTTAATGGTTTGAATATAATCCTCTCCTAAAAGTTTACGTAAGTTTTTAATGTAGGTGCGAATAGTGGATAGCGTAGGTGAATCTTCATATGCCCAAATATTTGAGATGAGTTCATCATAAGAGATTGTTTTTTGAGGGTTATTGATAAAATATTGCAGAATTTGAGCCTCTTTTTTTGCAAGTTGTGTTTTTATACCTTGATTATCAAGTTGCAACTCCATAGGATAGAATTGTAAGTTATGGTCGATGGTTAAAGACTCTTGTTTGATATTGAAATGTTTTTTAATATTGTTAATACGTAACTCTAACTCTTTTAGCTCAAAAGGCTTTTTAATATAATCATCACAACCACTATTAAAGCCCTCTTGAACATCTTTCATGGAGTCTAAAGAGGTAATAAAAATAGCCGGTGTTTGGATTTTATTTTGGCGTAACTCTTTAAGTAGTTCAAAACCATTGATATTGGGAACATTAACATCTAAAATCAATAGGTCAAAAAGTGTTTCATAGGTTTTTTCATGGGCTTCATCCCCGTTATAACAGCAAATAACATCAAAATTTAAAGAGAGTAAAAACTCTTCTATAATTTCATTTAATAAAGGATCGTCTTCTAATAATAGTATTTTCATATAAATTGATTAGTCCTAAATTTTAAGCTTATGATAACATAACTTTTGCAAAACTTTCTACACATAGACTACACATAATATCGTTAAACTTTCACTAGTTACAATATAAAGGAGAAGAAATGAGAACCCTAATAAAATTTATTGTAGGAGTTTCTTTATTTGGTGCAGTGGCATTAAATGCTACACCTCACACATTAGATACAAGTCACTCAAGTGTTGGTTTTTCTGTTAAACATTTAATGATAACAAATGTTAAAGGTGAATTTAAAGAGTTTAATGGTGAGATTGATTTTGATTATAAAACAAAAAGTTTCAATACCTTTAAAGGGATAGTTAAAACAATGTCTGTTGATACAGGGATTGTAAAAAGAGATAACCACTTACGAAGTGAAGACTTCTTTTTAGCTGATAAGTTTCCTGAAATGACATTTGTTATGAAGTCCTATGAACCTGATGGCGATGAAGGCGTTATGATGGGTGACTTAACAATACGAGGTATTACAAAAACTGTTAAGTTTGAAGTGGAAGATTTAGGTACCATTAAAGACTTTCAAGGTAACAACCGAGTAGGCTTTAGCGTTGAAGGTAAAATTAATCGAATGGACTTTGGACTTAAATGGAATAAAGCCTTAGAGTTAGGTGGTTTTGCAGTAGGTGAAAAAGTGAAAATCGTTTTAGATATTGAAGCAGTTGAAAAAAAATAGAATAAATCTTATGAAAGGAATGTAGATGAAGAAATTAATTATGTTAGTTGCAGCAATGCTTTTTACTGTAACTTTAGCTTATGCAGATAACCATGGAAATATGGGGAAATCTGAAATGTCTGGAAATGCTGGTACTAAAAGTATGAGTGGATCATGCGGTGCTGGAAAGTGTGGCGGTGATATGAAGAAGAAAGGTGAAATGAAATCAGGTTCATGTGGCGCTGGTAAATGTGGTGGTGACATGAAGAAAAAAGCTGATGGAAAGTCTAAAAAACCTAGTGGCTCTTGTGGCGCTGGTAAATGTGGATGATAAGCAGTACATAGGTTATGTACACACCTTTCATATTGGGTGCGCCTAATATGACTTGTCAAAAGTTTTAAATTTAGAACTTAGGGAAGAGGAGAAATCCTTTTCCCTTTTTTTATGTTCTCATTTTTTTATAACTATTCGTAGGTTATAATCATTTTGTTTTTAATGAAGGAGAAACAATGAGAAAATTAATGATGTTACTTGCTAGTTTTACTCTAGTGTTAGTTTTTGCAGGATGTACTGCATCAACAGCAAATATGCAAGGGTGTGAATCTGGTAAGTGTAATGTTGCTAAAAAAGCAGATTGTCCAAATGGAACTTGTGTAATGAAAAAACAAATGTGCCCAGGTGGAAAATGTGCTATGAAACAACAAACTTGCCCTAATGGTAAGTGTATGATGAAAGAAGAGAAAGCTTCGTGTGATTGTAAAAAGGGTGGAGAGTGTAAATGTCCAGCTGGAAAATGTACATGTGCAGTTAAATCTCAAAAAATGTCTTGTGGTGCAGGAAAATGTGGTTCAGGAATGATGAAAAAAGGTTCTTGTGGCGCAGGTAAATGTGGTGGAAATAAGTAGGAGTTTTCCTACTTATTAACAACAAAGTGTTTTAAGTTTGTTTTTCGTATAGAAGAAAGCAAAAATAGCGGCACTATAAATCATAATAAACATCCCAACAAATAGATAAATATAATCAAGCTTCCAGTACTTTACAATTAAAAATGCAACAATAAATTTTGCTAAGATTTGTCGATACAGTCCAATATAAAAAATCATCTTAGGTTGTTTAATGGCTTGTAGGGTTGATACACTAACAAAAAGTGTAATATAGGCAAAAAATATCCAAACTTCAACGACAAGGTAGTTAACACTGTATGAAATTACATTGGGATTATCATCAAACATAGCAGCTATTAATTCACCAAAAAGCAGTAAAAAGACAATACCAAATGCTGAAATCATGAAGCCATATTTAAGTGCTGTTTTAACGATGAGATAAACCCTATCATATTGCCGTGCTCCGTAGTTATTTGAAACCAGTGTGAGTACAGCTGTACTTAAACCAAGTGCAGGTAAAAGCATAAGTTGTTCTACTCTAAATCCGATACCATAACCTGCAACAGCTTGGTAACCATAATGGCTAACAAAATAGGTTAAAATAATTGAGCCTAGCCCCATTGTTAGCATATTTAAGCTAGCAGGTGTTCCTTGTTTGATAAAGGCTTGATAGATTCGTTTATTCGGTAAAAAGTAAACCAATCGGTTAAAGTGAACAATCTTGGTTTCAAGGACTTTACTAAGCATATACATCATATTAATTATTTGAATAACAATAGTTGCCACTGCGATACCTTTAATACCCATAGCAGGAATAAAAGCAAAACCGTAAATAAAAAGTGGATTAAGTACTAAGTTGGCAAAAAAACCAAAGATGAGTGTATTACGATAAGTTTTGGTATTTCCTTTAGCAACGAGGATTGCATTGAGGGCAAAATTTCCCATAAAAAAGATTGCCCCTGCTAAAATAGTATTCATATAGGTTAAACATATCTCTAAATACTCTTTAGAAGCCCCTAGAAGCTCAAAAAGTAGTGGGGAGAAGGTAAATCCTAAGATTGAGAGAAAAACACCTAATAGGGGTATAAAAACTAATCCTTTGTGGGCATAGATAGAGGCTAAAAGATGTTTTTTCCGTCCAAAGGCATTTCCAATGAGGGCTGTGATTGCTGATGAAAACCCATATCCAAAACCAATAATAAGAAAAAATATCATAAATGATAAGGACATTGCCGCAATAGCTTGTGTGGAGATTAGCCCTGCATAAAAAGTATCAACGACATTGTACATCGTATTAAAAAACATTCCTGTACTAGCAGGAATGGCTATTTGTTTTAGTAAACTTGGAATATCATCAGTAAGTAAATGTTCGCTTGATCTTCTCAAAAAAGTTCCTTTGTGAAGTAATGGATAAGAAGAAAGTAACGAGACTAAATTTTTTACTTAATTTTGACTCGTTACTTTAAGATATTAAGTTATGGATTAGTCTTCAATTCTAATCATAATTGGCGCTGCAGTAACAGCACCTGCTTCTTCAATAGCTTTGAGTGCTTCAACAATATCTTTTTCAAGACACTCATGTGTTGATAAAAGAAGGTGTGCACACGTTTCATTCAGTGGTTTTTGAATCATCTTTTCAATAGAGATATTTTTATCTCCTAAAATTTTAGAGACTTTTGCTAAAACCCCTACTTTATCTTCAACGCGAAGTCGTAGGTAATATTTGGTAATAATATTATCTTTTGGCATTAAAGTAAGTTCTTCACCGTGTGATTTTTCAAATCCTAACATTGGTGAGCCTTTCCCTCGTCGTGCAATATCAACAATATTAGCAATAACTGCTGAAGCTGTAGCATCACCACCAGCTCCTGGTCCATAATACATGGTCTCCCCTACTTTATCACCAATAACAGAAACTCCGTTCATAACCCCATCTACTTTAGAGATCATTTCACTGTTTGGAATAAAGACTGGATGAACTCTTAGTTCAATCTCATTAGCTACTTTTTTTGCAATCGTTAAAAGTTTGATTGAGTAGTTAAATTCATTGGCAAAATCAATATCTTCAGGTGCAATATTTTCAATACCTTCAATTAGAATATCTTCTGGTTTAGCATCAATACCGTAAGCAATAGAACCAAGAATAAGTAGTTTGTGTGCGGCATCAAATCCACCAACATCAAACGTTGGGTCAGCTTCTGCATACCCTAACTCTTGGGACTCTGTTAAAATAGTATCGTAATCAACCCCTTCGTTAATCATCTTCGTAAGCATGTAGTTACATGTACCATTCATGATTCCTCGAATTGATTCAATATGGTTTGCAGTTAGTCCTTCTCGAAGTGCATTAATAATTGGAATACCACCTGCAACTGCTGCCTCATACTCAAAAGGAGTATCTCCTGCTAAATCTTGTAGTTCATATCGGTGGTAAGCTAGTAAAGCTTTATTAGCAGTAACCACTGCTTTACCTTTTTCTAACGCTTTTTTAACTACTTCATAAGGTTTTTCAATACCACCCATAAGTTCAACAATAATATCAATTGAGTCATCATTTAGAACCTTGTCAATATCATCAGTTAGTTCAATAGTAACACCTCTATCTTTTGAAAGGTTATTAACTACACCAATTGTAGGAACCAGTTCGCAACCTGCTCGTGCAGTGATAATATCTTTGTTATCTCGTAAAATATTTGCAACACTAGCACCAACAGTTCCAACTCCAATAATTCCTATTTTTAACATCTATAATCCTATTTTTCTAAAGTTTTTAAGTATTTCTTGATATTTTTTGCCGCTTGACGAATTCGTTTTTCATTTTCAATTAAAGCAATTCGTACATACTGGTCACCATAGTGACCAAATCCAATACCTGGACTTACTGCAACTTTTGCTTCTGTTAAAAGTTGTTTTGAGAACTCCATACTACCAAGGTGCTGTGCACATTCTGGAATTTTTGCCCAAATAAACATAGATGCATTTGGTGTATTCATTTCCCAGCCTGCATCCCCAAAGGCTTCAATCATTACATCTCGTCGTTTGTTATACTTTTCAATATGCTCTTGTACACAGTCTTGTGGACCATCAAGGGCAACCGTAGCTGCAACTTGAATAGGTGTAAACATACCATAATCAAGCCATGATTTGATTCGTTTTAGTGCACCAATAAGTTTGTCATTACCTACCATAAATCCAACACGCCATCCTGCCATGTTGTATGATTTACTTAAGGTAAATGATTCAACGGCAACATCCAATGCACCTTCTGCTTGGAAAATTGATGGTGTTTTATACCCATCAAAAGTAATATCTGCATAAGCAATATCTGAAATAATATAGAACCGTTCTTTTTTTGCTAAATCAACAAGTCGTTGGTAAAATTCTGGTCGTACTGTTGCACACGATGGATTGTGTGGGAAGTTAACCAATACATATTTTACTTTTGGAATTGACTCATCAAGAGTTTTTTGAAGTCGCTTAAAGAAAAGCTCTTCATCTACTCGATAATCCTCACCAAATGGTAATTCAAAGTTATGAATTGCTGCACCTGCTAACATAAATGCATAGGAGTGAATAGGGTAGGTTGGATCTGGTACGACTGCCACATCTCCTACATTTACAATTGCTTGAACTAAGTGAACATACCCCTCTTTTGAACCCATAGTTGCAACCGCATGTTTATCTGGGTCTAATCCTGTAACTCCATATTTTCTTTTGTACCAGTTACAAATAGCAAGTCGTAGTTTATAAATTCCTGCACTTGCGCTGTAACCATGGTTTTTAGACTTATCTGCTGTCTCTTTTAATTTATCAATAATGTGCTGTGGTGCTGGACCATCTGGGTTTCCCATTGAAAAATCTATAATATCTTCACCCGCTCGTCTTGCTTCCATTTTTATGTTATTTACTTCTGCAAAAACATAGTTTGGAAGTCGCTTCATTCTTTCGAATTCTATTTCTGGAAACACGTTTTACTCCTTAATAATAACACTCAATCCTCGTTTAATATTGATGAGTGTATATAAATCTGAAATTTTAATATATTTTGTATTTTGTGGCATAGGAATTTTAATATTTCTATGCACTTTGTCTTCGTTTACGACCTTTAGTATGTTCAAATGTTTATCATAAAAAACAATGTTTGGAAACCATTTGTTTAAAACTCGACTTGCTACATAAAGTGATGCTGCTGGATCAACTTTGATAAAATAAGGTTTGAGTGGTTTTTTTAAAGTAACACGTTCGTTGTTTGTCACGTACGATGCATCTTTTAAATTTGCAAAGTTGGTATCAATAGCATAACTCCATTTATTCCCTTCTTTACTAATATCGACCATTCGACAATCTTTTTTTAGCAGTTCATTTGAGAGTACTAAAGGGTCAATGGCGGCTTCAGTTTTAAGTTTTATCGTCCAAATTAAGTTATTATTCCCATCATATTGGGTGTTTTTTGTAAAGTAGTAGTAATACCCTAAAGATTTCAAGGTATCTTTTAGAATTTTTAGTGATTTCATTGGATTGTTATTGATTTGAAACTCAATAAGCATCTCTTGAGGGGTATCAAAGCCTAATTTTAATAGTCCATTTTCTTGAAGTTTTTTGATAATGGAAATAAAATTCAGACTCTCATTGTATTGGTAGTTTTGTTTGTTTTTAAAAATAAAGTTAATCAGGTTTTTATGGGTGGTGTACTCTTGTTCACCAATTAAATTTTTAATCTTATCATGCAACAAATTTTCTGTTGAAATAACTGACTCTTCTGGTGTAATAACCTCAGGAGTTGTCTCATTTGCAAAAAGTGATAATCCTAAAAAAAGTGATACTATCAGTAGTTTAAACATTTTTTTCTCTTTAGTTCTTTAGTGTGTACATTAAAATTCCAGCAGCAACGGATACATTGAGTGAATCAAAGTCATTCTGCATACCAATTGAGACTTTTAAATCAAGTTTTTTGGCTACCTTGTTTGAAAGTCCTTCCCCTTCGCTTCCCAAAAATAGAGCAACTTTATCTTCTTGTTCTATTTTTCCATATTTTTTTAAATCAATACCATCCATGGTTGCACCAATAAGGGCAAACCCTTGCTGTTTTAACTCATTAGCTAAATCCAAAGTATTGTAGGTTTTACAAAATGGTAAATCAAGCATAGCACCAGAACTTGTACGAATAATCCCTGATTCTTTTAGGGTCTTTACACCACTTGCTATTACCCCATCAATTCCTAATGAGTAAGCAGAACGTAAAATTGCTCCAATGTTACCCACATCGGTTAATCCATCTAAAACAACAATGAAGTTTAGTTTTTTCATCTCTTCAATGGTGGTATATTCAAAAATAGATAGTTTGAGAAAAAATCCTTGATGATTTCCCCCTTTAGCTAAAGCTTGTGCTTTTTGGTTATCTACTTTGTGAATTTTTTTACCAAGTTTTAAAAACTTTGAAAAGAGTTTCTTGTCAATCTCTTTTGAAAAAAATACTTCTTCTATTAGGTCTGGGTGGTTTTCGAGTACGTAGAGTACTACTTGTTTTCCATATATAATCATGGGCTAGATTTTATCGAAATAAAGTTGATAAATCTCTTTTACTTTTTTTCCTGTTAGTTTTGCAATCAATTTTGCTTTGCTTTTGGGTGGTAAGTCCAATTCTTCAATGTCCGTTAGTGTAATAGCTTCACCATTAAATTGTGTTGGTTCAATGATCAAAACCCACTCCCCTTTAATATTTTCATTTTTAAATTTTTTGGCTAAATTTTTGGCACTATCTTTATAGGTTTTTTGAAACTTTTTTGTTAGCTCTTTGGCTAAAAAAATAGTTCTATTTTCATCGATTTTTGAAATCTCTTCAAGGGTTTTTAGTAACCGGTGAGGTGATTCATATAAAATACTTAAAACGGGGCTTTGCATTACTTGATTAAGTTTATTTTGTCTCTCTTTTCCTTTATGGGCTAAAAATCCAAAAAAGGTAAATTCAGTGTGTTCAAATCCACTCATTGCAAAAGCTGTTAAAACTGCATTGGCTCCTGGAAGAACATCGTAGTCTAAGTTATTGTCAATACAGTATTGAACGAGTGTTGCTCCAGGGTCTGAAATACAAGGCATTCCTGCATCACTAACATAAACAATATTTTTAGAAAAGTCTTCAGGTGTAAGTTGACTTAATACTTGTTTTTCATTATGTGAATGAAAAGATTTAAAATCAGTACAAGAAAAAGTTAGATTGTTTTTTTCACTTAAAAGTGAGAGAAGTTTTTTTGTAACTCGTGTGTCTTCACACAAGATAAGTTCTGCGTCCAATAGGGCGTTCAAAGAACGTTTAGAGATATCCTCTAAGTTTCCTATTGGAGTTGGAACAAGTGTTAACAAGACGTGAGTCTTATTTAGCCATACCGTATTTAGCTTTGAATTTCTCAACTCTACCAGCGGCATCAACGATTTTTTGCTCTCCAGTAAAGAATGGGTGACACGCATTACAAATGTCAATTTTCATTGTTTCAACATTTGATTTTGTCTCAAACGAGTTTCCACAAGCACAAGTAACTGTACAAGCTTTGTAATCTGGGTGAATGTCTTTTTTCACTTCAATTTCCTTATAGTTATTAATGTCTAACAAAAGGTCGAGTCTCTTGTCGCCCTTTATTAAACTCTTTGGTAAATTTGGAAGATGGATTATAGCGAAAAATACTTAAGTATATCTGAATTTAAGTTTTCTATTATATTTGAAGTTTGACGACCCTTGAATTGGTTTTTATTAAAGGTTGTCTGCCGTTTAGCTAAACGTGCAGTATTTGTTGCAATTTTTTCTTCTAACTCTTTTTTATTAAGTCGCCCATCAAGGTAAAATAGGGTCTCTGCAATACCAATTGACTTCATGCTATTTGGTGTACGCCCATACTTTTTTTCTAAAAAGATCACTTCATCAATAATTCCCTCTTGTATCATGATGTTCGTACGTAAACTGATACGTTTACGAAGTTCTTCCCTCTCCCAAACAATTTCAAACAGCTCTAAATCAGGCGCAATTGGAGTAGGGGGATTGGCTTCAAAGTATTGCGTCGGTGTTAAACCAGATTTTTTATAAATAGAGTAAGCTTTTGTAATTCGATAGGTATCATTACTGGCAATTTTTTTCATATAGGCTTCATCTTGATTGAATAAAAACTGGTATATTTCATCTAAAGGTTTATCAAGGTTGACATCTTCACCTACACCTTTACTAATACCTTCTAGTAGTATTTTAAGGTAAAAGCTTGTTCCTCCAACGATGATGAGGTTTTGATTATGTTCTAAGGCGTAATTTTTAGCCCGTTCATAACAGGCTAAAAACTCAACGACATCAAACTTTTCATTGGGATAGACTTCATCAATACCAAAGTGTGTAATTCCTGCTCGTTCTTTTATTGTTGGTTTTGCCGATGCAATATCAATCTCTTTATAAACAGAAAGTGAATCAAGAGAAAGAATAATAGCATTGGCTTTTTGAGCCATTTCAATTGAAAGAGCAGTTTTACCTGAAGCTGTGGATCCAATAATTGCAATTTGTTTCATAAGTTGAGTATTACTTAAGTTGTTTCATCCCTATAAAAGGAAAGAGTAGGGCACTTGGTGGAAAAAATATAAAAGCAACAATCCAAATAATTTTTACCTTAGGTGTTTTAAACTCATTTTTTAACACCATGATAAACATAATAATCCATAATACAAAACCAATGGCATAGGTAAACATTGCCATTTCAGAATTTTCAACCATCATTGTTCCTATTTTTTTGTTTATTGTAGTCAAAAATTCGTTATAGCTGACTAAATTGATAACTATCAATGTTCCAAATTTTATTTTGAGTATAATTCTCAAAATTGAAAAGGATTTAATATGGATGGATATGCTATTGCTTTAATAGTGCACCTTTTTTGTGCTATCATTTTTATTGGTTTTGTTTTTGCAGATGTTATTATATTGCCAGTATTATTAAAAAAGTTCTCAGTTAGCGAGTATGAAGAGATTAAGACAGTTATTTCAAGTAGAGCAGTAAAGATATTTCCATTATCTTTGTTAGCACTTTTTTTAACTGGTGGTTATATGTTTTCAAAACATATTAATTCAGAGTTAGGTTTTTTTAGTAGCTCATTACAACAATTTTTATGGTTAAAGTTTATTTTAGCAGGGTTTATTATTGCAGGTGTGATTTATTCTTTATCATGTAAGGTACGAAAAAGACCCTCAGCACCTATTATGAAACAGTTTCATAAATTTGTACTGGTTATTGGTATTGCAATAATATTTTTAGCAAAATATATGTTTGTAGCCTAAGTAAAAACGGAAGAACCGTTTTTACTTATAAGAGTATTAAAGTCCTAAAGACTCTAATGTTTTAAGGGTAAGTGCACCTTGGTTAAGACCTTTGTCTTTTTGATAAGCATTTACTGCTGCTTTTGTCTCTTTTCCATAAATACCGTCAATTAATGTAACGTTATATTTTTTAGCTTGAAGTGCTGTTTGTAATTTTGATACTACATCTGGTGTTGTATTTGTTTCACATAAAATTTCTTGCCATTTTAAGTAAGGCTCTGCTGTTTTAACACGTTTTGTGTAGTTAGCGTATACTGCTGGAATTGCTGTTTTAATTTCGCGTGCAGGAGTATCAACAACTTTTGTTTTAATCACTTTACAAATTGCTGGGATTTCAACTTTTTTAGTTGTTGCTGGTGTATCAAGAACTTTTTTAGTTACAGTTTTGTAAACAGCAGGGATTTTTACCTCTTTTGTCGTTGCTGGTGTCGCTAAAACTTCTTTAGTAATAGTTTTATAAACAGCTGGAGTTTTAACCTCTTTTACTGACGCCTCTTGATCAATAACTCGTGTATTTACAGTTTTATAAACAGCTGGAGTTTTAACCTCTTTGGTTGAAGCATCTTTATCAAGTACTTTTTTAGTAACCGTTTTATACTCAGCTGGAACTTCAACTAAACACATAATATCACCTGTACTGTGATCAACTTTTTCAATTTCACCTCGACCTTTTTTCCATGTTGTATATGCTGGTTTTACTAAAACTTTCTCAGAAACAGTTTTGTATGTAGCAGGAACTGTTACTAGACTAACTTTCTCTGGTTCAATCATGATTTTTTCAGAAATAGTTTTGTACGTAGCAGGTACTGTTATAAGCTTTGTTTTTTCAGGAGCAACCATAATTGTCTCTTTTTCAGTTTTATATGTAGCAGGTACAGTAACAAGTTTGATTTTTTCTGGTTCAACCATAATCTCTTCAGTTACTGTTTTGTATGTAGCAGGAACGGCAACTAATTTTGAACTTGCTTCTCTTACAGTTACTTTTTTCTCTACTACTTTATACGTAGCAGGAACAACATCAATTTTGTTTTGAGCTTCCGTTGTAAGACGTTGAATTGTTTCGTTCTTATATGTAGCAGGAACTAAAACTTTAGCATAACACTCCCCTGGTTTTGCATTTGGTGGAACAAGTGAATTAGCAACAGCATTTTTATCATTTGCTGGTGCATCATTTTTTAAAGTAGCCATATCTAGCTCTTTATTTAACCGTTGAATCTCTTGATCTTTTTTCTCAAGTAATTCAGAATAGTTCACACTCTTTTGTGAACAACCAGTAATTCCTAAAGACAGTGCTGCAATTAGAGCAGTAAAACGTAAATATTTAGACATTTCTTAATTTCCTTTAATTAATAATTTTAATATTAACTAAAAAATAATAAAATAATGTTAAAAATATCATAAGTTTTAAAAAAATTATGATAAACTTTCATAAATCAAAAAACCGAGGAGAGAAAATGAAAAAGTTTTTAGCAACGTCAATTTGTTTAGCTTCATTGTTGACAAATTTACAAGCAGGAGATTGTGTTGAGGTTCCAGCACTAAATGTAGAATTCAAAAATGATTCAACTATTTACAGTAATGATATGGAAAAACAAAAAATTGAAAAATTTGCTAATTTTATTAAAAAACACAAATTATACACAGTGATTGAAGGACATACAAGTTCTTATGCACCAGCAGAATATAATTATGATTTATCAACAAAAAGAGCTCTTAAAGTAAGAGCCGCTATTATTGATTTAGGTGTGAGTTCTAAACAAGTTAGAGCTATGGGATTT
Source organism: uncultured Arcobacter sp. (assembly GCA_964538295.1). GTDB lineage: Bacteria > Campylobacterota > Campylobacteria > Campylobacterales > Arcobacteraceae > Arcobacter_A. The sequence continues at coordinate 35,567 of CAZIES010000002.1, forward strand.
GGAGAGAGTTCTCCTTTATATGACAATCAAACAGCCAAAGGAGCTTCAAAAAATAGACGTGTTTTGGCTGAAGTTTTTGATAATGCAACGGACTTAAGTGCTTATGTAAGTGCTGAAAAGTCACGAATTAAGTCAATTCGATATAAAGAGCAGTAACACTCACTCTTTACCTTCTTAAAAAAGATATAGACTTTCAAAAGTTTATATCTTTTTTGCTATACTTCCCCATGGAAAAATTACTCAAACGTATAAATGATTTTAATGAACTTGTGATGTTTAAACACTCTATCTTTTCACTACCATTTATTTTTATTGCTATGGTTGTAGCAGCAAATGGATGGTTTGGTTGGAAACTTCTTTTCTTAGGAGTTTTAGCAGCACTTACAGCTCGAAATTTTGCCATGGGCTTTAACCGATATTTGGATAGAGATATTGATGCATTAAACCCACGAACCAAAAATCGACCCAATGTAGATGGACGTATTTCACCTAAAGCAATGTTAGTTTTTACAATAGCTAATGCCTTTGGATTTATTGTAGTTGCTTATTTTGTTAATGACCTTGCACTTTATTTAGCCTTGCCAATTTTATTTGTTATTGGATCATACTCTTATTTTAAACGGTTCTCTTTTTTAGCCCATATTATTTTAGGAATATCTTTAGGCTTAGCTCCAATCGCTGGAGTTGTGGCAGTTAGTGAAACAATAACGCTTTGGTCAGTATTACTAAGTTTAGGAGTGATGTTTTGGGTTGCTGGTTTTGATTTGCTTTACTCTTTACAAGATATTGATGTGGATAAAAAGCTTGGATTACACTCTGTTCCTAGTCGTTTTGGACCAGAAAAGACGATGCTTTTTTCAAAAGTTTTACACCTTCTAACAGTAATTTTCTGGTTACTGTTTATTATCATTTCCAATAGCGGCTTTTTTGGCTACGTAGCTGTTTTAGCAAGTGCAGTTATGTTAGGTTATGAACACTATTTAGTTAATAAAGATTTTCGTAAAATTGATAAAGCCTTTTTTACTGTTAACGGATACCTAGGGATACTATTTTTTATTTTAATAGTTATTGATAATGTTTGAAACCAATAACTCTTGGGAACTTATTGTTAAGAAAGCACTTAGCCAGCTTGATGATGACTATCTTTCTTTTTTAAAAGAGGATAAGGGGTATTTCCCTAGTCAAGATAACTTCTTAAATGCTTTCAAAACTCTGCCTTTGGAGAGAACAAAATATATCCTTTTTGGACAAGATCCTTATCCAAGAGAGCAAAGCGCTATAGGATATGCTTTTATTGATGGTGATGTTAAATCATTGTGGGATGAGAATAATGGTCTTTCAAAAGAGGTCAATAAAGCAACGTCTTTACGTAACTTTATGAAGATGTTATTGGTTAGTAATGGTAGTTTAGCTCAAGAAAACACAACAAAAGAAGCTATCGTAAAACTTGATAAAAGTGCTTATATTAATAGTATATTAAAGTTACGAGACAACTTTGAAAAAAATGGTATTCTTTTACTAAATACCGCACTTATCTTTACTAATAAAGAGGACTCTAAAAGACATGTTAAGCAGTGGCAACCTTTTATTAAAAAACTTCTTGAGCAAATAAAAGATGAAGAGATTACATTAATTTTATTTGGTACTATGGCAAAAGAGATTCAAAAAATCCCTGCTAGTGAGAATTTTAAGCATTTTATTTGTGAGCATCCTTATAATACGACTTTTATTTCCAATAAAAATGTACAAAAGTTTTTCTCTTTAATGAAACTTTTAGAAAAAAGTTGATAATATTCCAGTCCTTTAAACGCGTCTGTGGCTCAACTGGATAGAGCACTGGGTTTCGGCCCCGGGGGTTGAGGGTTCGAATCCTTCCAGGCGTACCATTATAAAAGCCCGATATAAAAGTTAGATTTAACTTTTATATCGGGCTTTTTTTATGCAAAAAAAGTTATATTAAACTCTTCTTGAATAGAGATAAATGTCATAAAAATTATGACAATTAAATAAAAAAGTAATAATTACAATTTGATGACAAGTCTTAAAAAATAATTTTTTAAATAAGCATAAAAATAATGTTTAATCTAATATTAAGCTATATAAATCTGACAATAATTTGTCATAATAGATCCTTTTATTCTTCTTTGAAGGCTTCTATAAGTTTGATAGTAGCTAAATCTTTTGCAGTTCCTCTACTTTTTAGATGCATTAAAACTCTTTTATAACGCTCTTGATTAAAGTGCTGACCAAATTTAAATTTTCCGGTAATAGTTGTTGGTATTAGTTTAAAAATAGCGGTGTTATCAATTGATTTTTGGTACATTTCATCCTTTAGTGGGATGTATTTTCCCTCTTTTTGTAGTTTTTTCATTAAAGCTTCTAGGGCTGATACTTTTTCATGGTATTCGTTAGTTAATTCTATTTCTCCTTCAATAATGATGGATTTAAAAAGTTGTGTAGCAGGACAGGCACTGCCTGTATGGGTGCTAAAATAGGAGGGAAGTACACTAAGCGCGTCAACAATTGAAAATGATGCTTGGGAGTTTTTTTTGATAAGATCTATTTTTTTACCTTTTTTTGCTCCGTGAAAGTAGATGTTATTGTTTAAAGTGACAAAGTTTAAAGGAAGAGAGTAGGGTTTATTATTCGCACAAAGTGCCAGTGTTCCATACTCTATATCATCAAGAATATCTTGAATAGTCGTTAAGTTAGTTATTTCAAAAGTTTTTTTCATAAAACTCCTTTATTTTTTTGGGTTACTATAACATTAATCTGTACTTGAAACAAGTGCTAAAGTATTTAAAATATATAAGAAGAGTTATGTATGATATTGAAATTATATCAGTTGAAATAAAAATGATAAGTGTTAAAAAGGATACCTCTAGTTTATCTCTTGTTTCTTTCTAAAATCTAAAGATTAAAGGCAATTCTAAAACATGCACCTGTGTAGGTATTTTTATCAAAAGTATAGGTTTCATTTATAACATGCAAATTGGCATTGTGATGCTCTGTAAGAATTTGATAAACCATAGATAACCCAATTCCTGTACCAACACTTTGATGTTTTGTTGTGAAGTAGGGCTCAAATATACGTGTAATAATCGTATCATCTATTCCCCCGCCATTATCCTTGAAAGTTAACATCAACCCTTTTGGTGTCTTTTTTGTAGAGATAAAGATTAGTTTTTTTTCTAGTTGTTTATCATTGATTGCATCTTTTGAATTGTTCATAATATTGATAAAAACTTGAATAAGTTGGTTACTAAAGCCAGTAATCTTTATATCATCTTCAAAGGTTTTAATAATAGTAATCTCATTATTCTGTAAAGAAGAATCAAGAATTGATAAGGCTTTATTAAGTGTAGCACAAATTGACAACTGTTCTTTATCATTGCTATTTTTTATAAAGTTTCTAAAGTCATCAATGGTGTTGGAAAGATATTGTGTTTGTTGGGTAATATTTTCCATATTTTGTGCAATCTCTTTTTTATCTATATTATTAAGAGTACTTCGTACATGTAATCCACTAGCAATGGTTGATATAACACTTAGTGGTTGCCTCCATTGGTGGGCTATATTTCCCATCATTTCACCCATTGAGGCTAATTTTGATTGGGATTCTATAAGTTTTCTTTCTGTGATATCTTGGGCAATACCTAGGTAACCATATATATCATTGTGCTCATTTTTTAGTGCACTGACGGAAAGATTAATAGGGATATGTTTACCTGATTTTGAGAGATAAGTCCATTCATGTTCATTTTTTAACCCAAGGTTGGTTTTGATGACAAAGGTTTCAAAATTAGGCTGAACTGTTTGGTTTAACTCTTTTGTAAACTCTTTGGCTCGCTTTTTAAGTTCAGATTTTAAATGGATAATCTCAGGTGTATGAATATCCACTAACTCTTCAGGTTTATACCCTAAAAGTCTTTGACACTCTTTATTGATTTGCTTAATAATACCCTCTTTGTTAGTGCGTATCATTAGGTAACCAGAGTTATCAAAAATGGTTGTTTGTAACTCTAGTGCTTCATAGAGTTCTTCTTCATTTTTCTTTAGAATAGAACGTGAAGCTTTAACTGTATTAATCATTGTATTCATGGAGCTTGATAGGGCATCAATTTCTCTTGAACTATGGCTTGCAAGTTTATCTAGAGGTATACCATCTTTATCACAATGACTAATCTCATCAATAATGTTAGCAAGGGGTCTAAAAATGAAAGCTCTTAAAATTAAAAATAGAGAAAGGATAAGCAGTATTGAAATAATAATGGTGTTTCGTAACGTTGTTTCAATAATTTTAGTAAGTTCTTGATTGAGTGTTTTATCGCTCATATAAATACTAATTCTTCCAAGTTGGTTATTATCTAATGTAATATCAAAAGTATCCATATAAAAACTGTTTTTTAGCAGCTCATTATGTTGTGGTTGTTGATAGTCATAATCAATGATGCTATTATTATCATTTTTGATTTTTCCACTAACATAAGCCATGCTTCCTAAAATTTTTCCCATATTATAATCTTCAACTGTGATGGCAAAAATATCACGTCGTTCAATCTCATTGGTGATAAGTTTATCATATTCGTTGATAGCATAGGAGGCGATTAGGTTGGTAATATTATTTTTTAAAGAGAGAATAGTTGTTCGGGAGTTATCTTTCATATTCTTTATAATCTTATTTTTTGTGTGCACGTAGTTATAGCTTGCATTAATTGACATGATAAGTGTTACTGTTGCAACAATTGCTAAGCCTAGAGTTAAATATAACGAGTGCTTACGAGACATATTTACTCTTTTATAATTCCTAAGACATTCCGATTGATAATGGGAAGTTTCTCTTGGATATTATCGGTTGAAATAATCAGTATAGGCTGTTGTAAATCTTTGTTAACCTTTTCACCTTTTAAGTGTTTAGTTAGGGCTAGTGCCGCTTTTTCTCCCATTAAAAAAGGTTGTTGCATGGCTGAGCCAATAATAGTTCCTTTTGGAATTAAATCTAAAAATTCAGGTTCAGCATCAAAGAAAATAAGAAAGATGTCATTTTGTTTATTACTATCTTTGATAGCATTGATAGCAGCTTGGTATGAGTGTGATGTTTGAAGCCAGATAGCTCTTAGGTTTGGATTAGAATGAATCAACTCTTTGACATAATTATAAGTCTCTTTGTTATCCCACTTAATAAATTGTTTAATACCAGTACCTTTAATTTCTGCTTCATCTAACGCTTTCATAAAACCGGCTGTTCTTGCTTGTCCATTAAGCCTTTTTTGAGGAATAGCTATAATACCAACAGTACCATCTTGCCACCCTTTTTGAACCATTTTTTTAGCCAATACTTTTCCTATATTATAAGCACCCTCTTTATTATTAGAAGAGACATAAGTAACATACTCACCTGCATCTGTTCCAATATCAGCGATAACTACAGGAATATTAGCACTTTTAGCTAGCTTGAGAATGGTAACACATGCGGAAGAATTAGTGGGAGAAACAATAATGCCAGAGACGTTATCTTTAATAGCTTGAATGGTTTGTTCTAACTCTTTTTTAGGTTGATTTTTACCATCATAAATTACAAAGTTGTAGCCATTTTTATGGGCAACATTCTTAATACCATTTGCCATAACACTCCAAAAAGGAATACTAATATCAGAAACAAGATAAGCAATGGTTTTTTGATTGGCATGAAGAATTGAAAAAGAGCTAAAAAGAAAAAAACAAAATGTCATCATAAATCGAGGTAGGTTCATAAGATGCTCCTTAAATATCACGAATAATAGATACTATATCACCTTTAAACTTTTAAACAAATTTTAAGGACAAAAAGTTATCGTTTTCCTAACATATAAAATTATTATTTCATTTTATTATATTTATGTCATAGATTAAATTTTTTATTTAATTTCTTTTTCAATGGAACTGGCATATAATTATTTTATTAAACATGCATAAAAAAAACTTTTTATACTCTTCAAAAGAGACTAGAATAAGCTTAGTGGTACTATCTTTTAAAAGATTTTGCTTTTAAACTTATAATTATTTGTTGGTATTATAAGTATTTATTATGAAAAATGTGGTGAAATCATGTACTTTAGTAGAGTTAAAATATTTTTAGTTACTTTTTTTATACTTATTTTAAATAGTTTACAGCTAAATGCTTTAGAAACTATCTCACTGCAACTTTCATGGAAGCATCAATTTGAGTATGCAGGTTTTTATACAGCTAAAGAGAAAGGTTTTTACAAAGAAGTAGGATTAGATGTCACTTTTAAAGAGATGAGTTTTGAACTTAAAGATAGTGTTATTGAAGATGTCTTAAGTGGAAGAACGACTTATGCTATTGATTATTCAAGTATCATTAAAAGTTATATGGATGGTAACCCTCTTGTTTTTGTTGCTAACTTTGTGAAACAATCTCCTCTTGTTATTGCTACTCAAGAGGATATTCATATGCCAAGTGATTTAGTAGGTAAACGTTTTATGGGTGGATATGATGCTTTGAAAAACACTTCTATTTTACTTATGTTAAAAAAGTTTGGTATTAATAAACAAAGTTTCATTAATGTCCCACAAACATTTAATATGGATGATTTTATCAATAAAAAGGTTGATGCTACAACAATCTTTTTAACAAATCAAGCATATATACTAGAACAACAAGGGTATAAATATAATATTCTAAGTCCTGAACGCTATGGTGCAGAGTTTTATGTGGATAATGTTTTCACCTCTTTACAAGAGTTAGAGAAATATCCTCACCGTGTAAAAGCCTTTAAAGAAGCAAGTATAAAAGGCTGGAAGTACGCATTGGCAAATAAAGAGGAGATTATTAAGCTTATTTTAGAAAAATACAATACTCAGAATAAAACTAAAGCACAATATGAGTACGAAGCAAATCAGATAGAAAATCTCATATTGCCTTCTATTTATCCCATTGGAAGTATTAATGAAGAACGTGTCAAACGAATTGCTAATAGTTATAAACAGTTAGGAATTGTGGATAAAAATATCACTATTGATTTTAATAAGTTTATTTTTGAAAAAGAACAGGATGAAAGTCTTTTATCTGATGAACATAAGAGCTATCTTCAGAAAAAAGAGCGTATTAAACTCTGTATTGATCCTAATTGGATGCCATTTGAAAAGATAGAACAGGGTGAACATATTGGTTTAAGTAAAGATTATTTTAAGATATTTCAAAAACATTTGCCTATTCCTATAGAACTAGTAAAAACAAAAAGTTGGGTAGAGACTTTAGAAAATATGAAAACTAAAAGATGTGATATTATTTCAATGGCAATGCAAACACCCCAACGTGAGGCTTATTTAGCGTTTACGAAACCTTATGTTTCTGTTCCTTTGGTTTTAGCTACGAAGCTTAATGTCCCATTTATTGATGATCTACAACGTTTGAAAGATAGACAAATTGGAATAATTAAAGGACATGCTTACGGAGAGATATTTAAAAGAAAATATAACAACTTTACGATTGTAGATGTTAATAATACCCAAGATGGACTTCAAAAGGTTGCCGCTGGTGAACTTTTTGGTTTTATAGATACCTTAGCAACGATTGGGTATCAATTTCAAAAAAACTATACAGGTGAACTTAAAATTGCCAGTAAATTTGATGAAAAACTCTATTTAAGTGTAGCCATTAGAAAGGATGAACCTCTTTTAGGGGCTGTTTTCAACCGTCTTATTGATGATGTTGATAAATCAAAACGACAAGAGATTTTAAATCGACACATTGCCATTACGTATGAAAATAGTACAGACTATAAATTAGCTATCCAACTAGGAGTTGCTTCTTTTTTAATATTTTGTATTATTCTATACTGGAATAGACGTCTTCATATTGAAAAGAGTAAAACTGAAAATGCTTTATATGAACTTCGTCTTGCAGAGAAATTGCTTGAAGAAAAAAATATGGAGTTAACTAAAATCTCCATAACAGATAAATTAACAGGTATTTATAACCGTTCAAAACTTGATGAAAATCTACAAAAAGAGTTAGCAAGAAGTGAACGTAATGGTGATCTATTTGCTGTTATTATGTTAGATATTGACCACTTTAAAGCAGTCAATGATAACTTTGGACATCAGGTTGGTGATGAGGTTTTAGTAACAATAGCAAAAATTTTACATAAAAACCTTCGCAAAATTGATACCCTTGGGCGTTGGGGAGGAGAAGAGTTTTTAATACTTTGTCCTCATACTAATAAAGAGGGAGGTATAGAAAAAGCACAACGTTTACGGAAACTGATTGAAAGTTATAACTTTAAAGGTGTTGGGCAAAAAACGGCAAGTTTTGGAGTGGCTATATATCGCCAAGATGATACAGAAAAATCAATTATTCATCGTGTGGATACAGCGATGTATCAAGCAAAGAATAATGGTCGTAATCAAGTTGTTTTTGAAATTAGTTAAAAAATTCAATAGTGTTTTTACCCTGCTTTTTTGCTTGATACATCGCTGTATCTGCTTGCTTGATAATTGCTTTAACACTAATAGAAGCATCACTAAAAAGGGTAATCCCAATACTTGGTGTTGAGATATTTTTATGACCATCAATATCAATAATACTATTTAAAGCGAGTTTAATTTTTGTTGCAAGTTGTATCATATTCTCTTTAGCTTCTTCTTTATTTTTTCCAATACAATCGGTTAAAACAATAAATTCATCCCCACCAATACGTGATACGGTATCCTCTTCTCGAATGGTCTCTTTGAGTTTTTTAGCTACCTGAATAAGCAGTTTATCACCAATATCATGACCTAAAGTATCATTGACTTCTTTAAAATTATCAAGGTCAATAAAAACTAAACCACCTACAATATTGTGTCGTACAACTTTAGTAATGGCATGTTCAATTCTATCAAGGAGTAACAGTCGATTTGGAAGAGCTGTTAAGTTATCGTGAGTTGCTTGATACTCAAGAACTTTTTGTTTATCTTTTTGCTCACTAATATCAATATATTGGGCTAAATAGTGTGAAATGAACCCTTTATTATCTTTAATTGCAGTTATTGTTGAACGAAGTGGAATTAACTTTTTATTTTTCATGGTATTGTAGATTTCACCAGACCATGAACCTTTCTCTTGGATTTCATCCCAAAGTGCATGATAGAACTGCTTATCGTGGTATTTGGATTTAAACATATTAGGATTTTTACCAAGAATATCTTTTTTGGTATAACCCATAACATTACAAAAAGCTTGATTTGCATTGATAATTGAAACATGCTCATCAGTAATAAGCATTGGTTCATTGGTTTCAAAAGCATAAGAAGCAATACGTAGTTCATTGGCTTGTTTACGACGTGTTTTTTCATACTCAATACGTTCTAAGGTATGGGTCATATCATTAATCATATTGTTAAATAAAATCTCTATCTCTTTATCAAAAAAGCGGTGTTCATTTGAGTACAGTACCAAAACGGCAACAATTTTTCCAAATTTTCGTATGGGAAAGGCTGCTGCAGAATTAAGATCATACTCTTTAGCAACATCACTAAGAATTGAGCTATTTTTTGTTGCAAAAGAGTCAATAATGATATTTGTTTTCTCTTTTATCACTTGAGAAATAAGATTGGTCTCACCCTGTGCTTCTTGAAGTTTTTTATTGACAATATCTTTTAAAGGGCTTTGTTGGGTAAAAAGTTTAACCTTATTCTTTTTATTGACTTTATAGATAAAACCAAAAGACATATTAGCATTTTCAGAAATAAGTTCACAAATTTTATTAAATAGAATTTTTTCTTTATCGATTTTAATTAAAAATTTATTAGTCGAGTTGAGTAGTTTGTAAACGTTTTGTTGTTTTGTAATTTTAATCAAACTTTTTTGTTCATTAAAGATAATATTTCGTAGTAAAAATAGCAGTGAAATCATTGTTACAAATGAGACAAAAAGAAAGGTCAAACTAAAAAACTGTTCAATATAGGCATTATTTTCTGCCTCCTTTGCTTCTTTGAAAATTTTTGTTGAAACATGCTCATAAACATCACCTAAAGCATCAATACGTTTTGTTGAGAACTCCCACCAACTTTCTACTTTAAGAGATTTATTTTGTATATATTGAGGTAAGTTTGTACGAATTGTAGTAAGATGATTGACTATGGATAAGCCAATTTTGTCATTATAGTAGCTAACTTCATCAATAGAAGCTTTTAGTAAAAACTGTTTTAAATTGATATTTTGAATAGCATAGTTTTGAAGCAACATTTTTTGAATGATTTTATTATTTGAAATATCAGCAAGGTACAAAGAGGTCAAAGCACGTTCAATACCTGCTTTCTCTTTAGCAACTAAAAGATTATTTAAATAGGAAAATTTACGGCTAAAATCTGTTGAAAAACGTACTGGAGCAATGGTAAAGATAGTCTCTAACAAGGCTTCATTAATTGTGTTATAAAGCTCAAGGGATTTTAGTGGCAAAATAGTGCGTTGGTGAATACTCTCTCGTAAGTTCTCCAAGGCAAAAAATGAGGATTGTACTTTTTTGAGGTTTTCTGTCATACTGGCATCATCAAAGTGTATATTTAAAACAGTATCAAGGTATTGGGTATAGGTATCGTTTGTTCGTTTTTTTTGCTCATTGAGACGAACTTTAAACTTATTTGAACTTAAGTAAGTAACGGAATAACCTCGCTCTTTTTGCATGGAGTGAATAAGTTTTTGTGTTGCTTGTATATATCGAATATTATTTTGTATGGTATCGACTTCACTAAGTGTTTCAATTTTTTCGTAAACAAGTTTGGAGCTAAAATATAACATTCCAATAGCCGGCAAAGTAAAGACTAGAATGATTTTAAGAAAGAGGGCGTTTTTAAACAATCTAATCTCCTTGCGTTATTTTTTTTAAATGTACAATAATTATAAGCCTTATAATCTTAAATAATACCAATAATTAGAAACTTAAATGTATAAATTATAAAATTATTATCTAATGACACACCCTTTTTATTCGCATAAATGCTATAAATAACTTAAAGAAAAATTTAAAAAAATTTGTAATTAAAAAGCTTCTTGAAGAAGAGTTCAAATAGTGTTAAGATAGAGAACTCTTTGAAAAAGGAGAAATAATGTTAGTTCTACAAATTAGTGATATAGGAAAAATACTCCGGCTAGTTGGTTATAAAAAGTTTTTTCAGGAGCTCATGTTAACTCTTGAAACAGATTTTGAAAATTGGCAAAGCTTTGATAAGTCCCCACGTTTAGCAACCCACGTTAAAGATGGGGTCATTGAACTTATGCCTGTTTCTAATGAGGAACTCTATAGCTTTAAGTATGTCAATGGTCATCCTAAAAACCCCCTATCAAATAAGTTTACAGTGATGGCAACGGGACAACTCTCTTTAGTAAAAACAGGAGAACCTTTACTCTTTAGTGAAATGACTCTTTTAACAGCGCTACGAACAGCAGCTATTTCAGCCTTAGCTGCTAAATATTTAGCAGCTAAAAACTCAACGATTTTGGCGTTCATAGGTACTGGAGCACAAAGTGAGTTTCAATATTTAGCTTTTTCATTGGTATTTAATATTAAGCAACTTCGTTTTTATGATACTGACCCAAAAGCAATGCAAAAATTTGAAAAAAATATGCAAAAGTTTAATATAGAGTTAATTCCTTGTAAAAGTGCACAAGAAGCAGTAAAAGGAGTACAACTTATTACAACGATGACAGCAGATAAACGTAACCAAACTATCTTAACAAAACAGATGTTAACCCAAGATGTTTTTATTAACGGTATTGGTGGGGATTGCCCTGGAAAAACAGAACTCTCAAAAGATCTTGTAGAAGACTCTACTGTAGTCGTTGAGTACTTTGAACAGTCAAAAATTGAGGGAGAAATTCAACAAATGGATGATGATTACCGATGTGCCCAGTTGCATGAGGTTTTTCGTGGTGAAATGCCTATTAATGTGCAAACGCATGGGACTGTTATTTTTGATTCAGTTGGGTTTGCCTTAGAGGATTATTCTGTATTACGTTATGTTTATAGCCTTGCAAAAGAGTTAAAAATTGGAGTTAATTTAGAGCTTATTCCAAATTTAGAGGATGTTAAAAATCTCTACTCCTTAATTAAGGAGTAAGAATGAAAAATCGTACCAAAGATGTGAAGTTAGTGGAAGTCTATTCTGATATTGCTGGTAAAAAAAAGGGTGCAGGTTATGGTATTGATGCTTTGATGAAAGCGTGTGAATTAAGTGGTTCACGTTATTTTAAACAATACACAGCAGAAGTGATTTTACACGAAAACAGTGCTTTTGAAGAAGCTTCTTTATATAAAAACGCTAAATATATTGATAAAATTTATAAGGTTATTAAACGGGTTGCTTATCGTATCAAAGCACTCAAACAAGCAAATTTGTTCCCTCTTGTTCTCTCTGGTGACCATGCGAGTTGTGCAGGAGTAATGCATGGCATCAAAATGGCACATCCTAATGATGAGATTGGTGTTATTTATATTGATGCACATGCGGATATTCATACTCCTTATACTTCTCTTTCTGGTAATATGCATGGTATGCCTTTAGGTATTGCGTGTGGTTTGGATAACAAAGCTTTTAAGATTAATCAATTAAGCAGTGATGAGGTTGTGTATTGGGAACGTCTCAAACAACTCTCAGGAGTAACACAAGCTATTAATCCAAGTAATATTGTTTTTTGTGGTTTAAGGGATTATGAAAAAGCAGAAGCGGGGGTTATTCATGAGTATGGGATTAAAAAATATAGTGCACAGAGCATAACTTATTATGGTATTAAAACCATTGTTGAAAAAATATTTATGGATTTAGCCCATTGTCAACATATTTATATCTCTTTTGATGTGGATAGTATTGACCCTTTATTTATCCCTGGAACTGGAACTCCAGCAACTAAAGGGCTTAGTTTTGAGCAAGCATTACAGTTAAATATGCAACTTGTAAAAAATGAGAAGGTGTGTTGTTGGGAGATTGCGGAGATAAATCCGATGCTTGATAGTACAAACCAAAGTGCAAAACAGCTCTTTTCTATTCTTGAACAGGTCACAAAGATGCTGATTAAAAACTATTAGTCTTGAAATTGATTTCTAATGGCTAGAAATTCATCTAAATGTTTAAAAAAGATGTCCACAAGTTTTGGATCAAAATGTTTTCCACGTTCATCTTTAAAGAGTTTAAAGATACGTTCATCGTCCCAAGCTTTTTTGTAGACCCTATTGCTACCTAGGGCATCAAACACATCGGCAATAGCCGTAATTCTTCCATAAATATGAATATTTTCTCCATGAAGTCCTTGGGGGTATCCTGTTCCATCATATTTTTCATGATGTTCATAGGCAACAACTGCTGCCATTTGCAGGAGGTCACGATTGGATGATTTGAGCATATTGTAACCTAACATACAGTGTTCTTGCATAATTTCACGTTCTTTAGGTGTAAAGCTACCTGGTTTATTTAAAATAGAATCAGCAATACCCACTTTTCCTATATCATGCATAGGTGAGGCTTGTTTGAGCAGTTCTGCCTCTTTTTCATTCATCCCATAATAGAGTGCAAAAAGTTTTGAGTATTCAGCAACTCTTCTTACATGGTTTCCTGTCTCTTCACTACGACGTTCTCCAATAGCTCCCATAGTAAAAACAACCTCTTTTTGGGTATCTTCAATTTCCCGCATGAGTTCTTCAATTTGCCCAGTAGCTTTTTTAACCCTTGATTCTAAATGGTTTCGATAAACATCAAGTTGTTCATTAAGCTCTTTTACTTGTTTATGATCTGTAATATCTTCTCTTATTGCACTGTACCCTAGCAGTTTTTTATCACCATCATATATAGGAGAAATCATTGCTTTAACAATATAGTAGCTTCCATCACGGCGTAAGTTTTTAACTTCACCTTCCCAGATTTGACCATCGCGGATGGTATCCCACATTTGTTTAAAGGCAACTTTTGGCATATCAGGATGACGTACAATATTGTGAGGGCTCCCTACAAGTTCATCGACACTGTATCCTGAGATATTTGCAAAAGCTTTACTAGCATAGGTAATGATTCCATGAATATCTGTTTTTGAAGCAATAACATTTTGGTCATAGGAGTAAATAAGATGTTGAAGTTCACTATTTTTTGTTCTTATATTATAGTGAAGTTCAGTCGCGATAACAATATTTTGATTTATTGATTGTGCCATAAGACCAAACTCATCATGGCTATAAATATTAATAGGCTTAACCGTTTTTTTATGATTGGATAAAAACTCAAAAAAGCTTCCTAATCCTTGTTCGATTTTTTCTAAAGGTTTAAAAATACTTTTTTCAAAATAATTACCAAAATAGATCATAATACCAATGATAATAATTACTGCAAATAAAGAGATATAGTAGATAATCTGAATGGTATCATGAATAGCTAAAGTTGTAGAGGTCCGCATCTTATCAAAATAGTTTTCCAAATCTTTCATTGCTTTTAGTGCAGGGTCGTCATCTACTTTGACAATAGTATCAATTTTATTAATTGAAGTGCCATTATTTTTAAGGGTTAAAACTTTATTGATATTGTGTTTATATTCAGTAAAAATTGTCTCAATCTTTTGTAATTGAACTGCTTCGAAATTGATAATCTCAAGTTGAAGATATTGTTCTTTATTTTTAATAAAAGCTTCATATTTTTTATGAAACATATCGTAGTGAATGCTATTACCTCGAATTAAGTAGTTCTTAAAATGGTGAATGGCGCCACCATAGCCAAAGTCTGATTTAATTTGAGAGAGTAAAGACATTTTTGTCTTAATATCTTCATTGTAGTTATCCCATTTGTATTTTACATCATTAGAGTAAATTAGTAAGATGAGATGCAAAACAACATAAATCGTTCCTGCAATGGTTGCTATACTGTAAAGTCTATTTCGAATACTCTTATTTTTACCCAAAAATAAATCCTGAAACTAAAAAGTACTATTTTTAGTTAACTAAAAAATTGTTTTAAT
>CAZIES010000003.1:0-2096 GCA_964538295.1 uncultured Arcobacter sp.
TGATAAATACTCTATGCTCATCTGTGATGAGATGCATAAATGTAGTGCCGATGTGTACTATAATGTAGTCTCAAAAATACCAGCTATGTATAAACACGGTTTAACAGCAACGCCTTATAGAAACAATACGAAAAATGAACAACGACTCTTTGATATTGTGGGGCATGAACTTTGTCGTGTGGAAATAACAGAGTTATACAAAGATAAATTCTTAGTGCAACCCCATATACGATTTAAAAACACAAACTATAAAATCGATATCAATCAACACTATCTTCAAGGTCTTGATTTTAATGTTAAACTAGGAATGCTTAAAAAAAATATTGATAAATCTAAAAAAAGAAAAGAGACCATATTAAACGATATTAAATATAACCTTGTCGTAGAAAAAAAAGAGTACGGCAATAACCGTTCGGTTATTTTAGTTAATACTTTAGAACTTGCCCAAACCATAAAAGATGCCTTATCAGTTAACTACAATGTTTTATACATTGATGCGGATACAAAAGCAAAAGATAGAAATGCAATATTTAGTAGTTTAACGCAAAATGATATAACTGATTATGTGTTAATAGGAACTTCAAAATTATTAGGGGAGGGTACAGATATACCCTCCATCAGAAATGTTTTTTGTGCAAGTCCTTCCTACCCACCTTTTGAAGATACAGCACGGATGCAACAAATCATAGGTAGAGCCATACGACCCTATAAAGATAAAACAAGCGCTAATATTATCATTTATAATGACGAAACATCAGGTTGGATTAATCAAAAGAAAGAACATGTTTTTAATATCGTTTGTAAAAATGTTAAACCTATTGTTTTATAATAGTCTATTTCTTAAAATCATTAGGAAGAACAGCTAATATGTGAAACTCCCGCCATATCAAAAAACTCCATTGGTTTTTTGGTATAATATTTTTCTTCTATCTTTTTTGATTGTTCGTCATAGGGGTTTGTCATCACCTCTTGTAATTCATGGATTAAATCATAATCACCCTTGTTGGCTTTTGTGTAGGCTTCAACTAATATCCATTCTCGTAATGTATATTTTGGATTGATAGCTTTGAGTTGTTTGGTGGTTGCTGTACATTGACTTCTCCAATTTTCTAACCATTGTATCCATCTGTTTTTTAGACTTTCATCTGTAATCTCTTTATAAAAGGCATAATTTAATTCATTCATATTACTTGGAAGTTTACTTAATTCACGGAAAAATATGGTGTAGTCAATTAAGCTTTCACTCATGAGTGACATGAGTTCACTAAACAGTTCTTTATCAAACTTTTTGATTCCTAGTTTATTTGTCCATACTGTTTCCATTTTTTCTTGAAAAACCTTTTGGAAACTGTTTTTGATAGTTATTAATTTCTCTTGGGCTTCTTGGTGTTCTTTTAGTAGGGGTACTAAGGCACTGTAAAACATGTTGAAGTTTTGTCTTGCAGCATTTGCTTGGTTGAAAAAAGAAAAGTGCATTCCTCCACCTGTCCAGGGTTGGTATTCTGGGTCAAAGTTATCAATAAAGCCAAAGGGTCCATAATCTAAGGTAAAGCCTCCAATTGCTGTATTATCACTGTTGAAGTTTCCTTGACAAAATCCCACGCGAATCCAGTTAGCAACGAGTGAACAAAGGCGCTCACTAAATTTTTGCGCAAAAATTACAATTTGTTCTTCAAGGGGTAGGGTAGTATCAATCTCATCTTTGTACTCTCTTTTTATAGCATGGCTAACAAGTTGTTTTAACTCTTCTAGTGCTTTGGGGTGTTCTTCTTTTCGTGCTCTTCGACCAAAGAGTTCCAGTTGTCCTACTCGTATAAACGAAGGAGCTACTCGTGTTGAAATGGCAACTTTTTCCTCTATCATAATATCAGGATTTTGTGAGTATGAACCATAAGAAAACCAAGGTCGTGTTACTGTTTCACTTGCTGAGGTGTAAAGAGTAAGTGATCTACTTGTAGGTATACCTAAGGCATGCATATGTTCTTGGGCTAAAAACTCCCTAATACTTGAACGCAATACTGCTCGTCCATCTGCTCCTCTACAATAAGGGGTTTGTCCACCACC
Source organism: uncultured Arcobacter sp. (assembly GCA_964538295.1). Taxonomy (GTDB): domain Bacteria; phylum Campylobacterota; class Campylobacteria; order Campylobacterales; family Arcobacteraceae; genus Arcobacter_A. The sequence goes on from CAZIES010000003.1 coordinate 2,065, forward strand.
TTTGAGTTGCATTTCCCAACGCTTGTTATTAA
>CAZIES010000003.1:2196-4316 GCA_964538295.1 uncultured Arcobacter sp.
TTTTACTGTGAGTAATATAGATAGGATTTTCTATTGGTGTTGGTCGAACTGGTACATAGTGTCCAGTGAAAACTTCTCTTGGGGTATAGTTGTGACCATCTTTATTGGCATCTGGATCAGGGTTGAGTGTATTGATAAAAGAGTAGTCCGCAATATCTGCTAACATCTTCATAGAATTAATTATATCTTTGTTTTTCATATTCATCTTGTATATACTTTTTTTGTTAATATTATCATGAGGGTTATAAGTTTAATGAGGTATTTAAAAACTAGTTTTTATTTAAAGGGTTCTTATTAAGAAAGAATAAAAAAGCGTCTATTTATAGTTTTGCTTCTAGTTCCTCTTGAAGAGCTTTTTTGTAGATTGTTTTCATAACGTTAAGCGCGATATCATGCTCATCTTCACTTATATCTTTTAGTAAATACTCTAAACTATTTAGTCCCATTTGTTGTAAATCTTCTTTTAGATTTTGTGCCTTTTTTGTGGCTGTAATGATGGTTGTTCTTTTATCGGTAGGGTGTTTGGCTTTTGATATAAATCCATTTTGTTCCATACGTTTAAGTGTGACTGTGATGTTGGATGCTTCTGAGTCTGTCTCTTTACAAATTTGTGCTTGGGTCATGCTTTCATTATCAAATAAAAGCAGTAAAATAGTGCGCTGTTCAACGGTGAGATTGTACTCTTTGACTTTATTTGCCATACTTTGTTTTAGTTTTATATGTACTTTACTTACCCAATGGGCAATACAATCTTTTGTTTCTAGGTTTTCTAAATTCATGTTTTAAGTATAGCTCATTTTTTATAAAGCTTACTTTAGTAGTTATATAAATACCTATGTAAATAACTATTTAAGTAAATATTTATGCTTCTTGCGTTAAAGTTTCATTATCTATGTATAAAAAGGAATAATGATGAAAATGAATGATTATAATAAAGCATTAGCTATTACTGCCTTTGGGGTGGTTTTGATGAGTATTGAATCAGTATTAATAAAACTAACTAATGTGCCACCTGTTACTTATGCATTTTATGTGGGAGTACTTTTTTTCTTATCCCTTAATTCAATGTTGTTAAAAGATGGTGTATCCCATACGCTAACTTCATATAAAAAGGATTTTAAAACTATATTGATTATTGGATTTTTGATGTCGATGGCAAATATCTCTTTTATTCATGCAATCAAATATACCTCTATTGCTAATACAGTGATAATCATTAGTGCATCACCTTTGTTTGCGATGCTTTTTGCTTTTGTTTTTTACAGACAAGCACCACAAAAAAATGTGCTAATAACATCACTTTTTATTTTTGTTGGCTTGTATGTTATTTTTGCCCATCAAGTAAGTACAGGTAATTATATGGGAGATATTTTTGCTTTACTTTGTACCATGAGTTTTTCCCTTATTTTTGTGATTATGTCACGTTTTACTAAAGTCAATCGATTTGCTGTGTTAGCTTTTGGAGGATTGATGGTTACGATTGTAACATCACTATTTATTACTAGTTTTTATTTAGATATGTACTCATTAATGATTATACTCATTGCAGGGTTATTGGTGAGTCCATTTTCAAGGGTTTTTACGCTAATTGGTACAAAAACATTGCCAGCAAGTGAGGTTTCATTGTTGACCATATTAGAGACAGTTTTAGCACCACTTTGGGCATGGCTGTTTTTAAATGAAATACCTATTCAAAGTACATTAACTGGCGGTCTTATAATAATATCTGCATTGATTATTAACACATTATATTTGATGAGACAATCTAAGCTTTTGAGTGTAAGGATAAAAGGGTAGTGATAAACTACTCCTTTATTTCAATTAATAGAGCTAATCTTCACACATTTCAATAGCTATCTTAAAAAATCCAGTAAATGCAGCATTGTCAAAGGTGAGTGTTTCATCTAGATGTGATTTCATCTCATTGAGTACTTTGGTGTAGTTATCATAAAATTCAAAGCTTGGTTTTGGTTTGTAGGTTAACTGTTGTAGTTCAAAATAATTGATGATATTTTTGGTGGTGGTTGGTTTGATGAAGTATTCAGTTTGTCTATTAATACTATAAGGAACAACAGAAATTAGTGTCCATTTTGCTAGTTTATATTGGTCTAAAAATTCTA
>CAZIES010000003.1:4416-47216 GCA_964538295.1 uncultured Arcobacter sp.
GGTTTGAACTTTTTCATGGTAGGGAAAAAGTGTTCATCTTGGAAGCCTTTTGGGTATCGGTATAAAAACTCTGCTTCTAAATCTTTTAATTTTTCTAAATTCATTTATGAAAAACTTTTAATCTCTGATTCTATTATTTTTATTAAATCTTGTGTTTTTTTCATTTGTTGTTCTACTTCCAAACTATCTGTTTCTTTATCACTATCATAGACGTATATAATCGCTTCGTAACCTAATTTTTGAAGTCCTAGTATTTTTTCTTTTTCTTGTGGGTTTTCCATAAGACGTAGATTCATTTGATTGATGAGTGATTTGAGTTTTCTAATTCTAACTTCACATGTCTCATTTTCTTTTTTTATGGCTGATAGTTTCTCTTTTATACTTTGTTCTTTTTGCGAGTCCATGATGTCCCTTTATGGTTGTGAATATTTTAAGTAGCAAATTTTATCGAAAAGTGTTTAATATTAGGTCAACATTATAAGGTTAAGAAGATATAATTTTTTAACAAAAACTATCTGGTTTGTTTTAATACTAACCTATGAAAAATGGATACCAATGATTAAATTAAAAAAATGGATATTTTTAGCGATTCTTCTTGTGATATTTTATTATGCATTTATTGTCAACTTTTTTGTAACGTTGTCAATTATAATTGCTTTAGTGATTGCTTTTAGGCTTTATAAGTTTTATGCTAGAAAAAAACGTAATAAGCTATCCGCGTCAAAGGAGTTATTTGCCAAGAGTGAATTAGGACTTTTTATTGCCCTTGTGGCTAAGGTTGCCAAGGCTGATGGAAGAGTGGATGAGTTAGAAGCTCAGCTTATTGGAATGATGTTTGATGACATCACACGACTCTTTGATGAAAAAGAGAAAACAAGAGCTATTATGAAAGAGATTTTCGATGAAGAGAAACTCATCAGTGATAATACCGTTCAAATTGCACAAGCTTTAAATGAAGCACTTGGTCGTTCTATTTTAAAACGTAGACAATTTATGGGCTTTTTAATTCAACTGGCCTTTGTGGATAATGGAATAAGTTCTGAAGAAGACACGGTCTTACGTCAAATAGCACAAGCTTTAAATATTACTCCAAATGTATATGATTCTATAGTAAATAGTTTTGAAAATAAGATGAAAAACAAACAGCAAGCGATGACACCTAAAGAGGCGTATGCAGTTTTAGGAGTAAAAGAGAGTGATGATATGAATACGATAAAAAAAGCTTATCGAAAACTTATCCGTGAATATCACCCTGATATTATAAGCTCACAAGATAAAGATGAATCTTATATGGAAGAGGCAACAGCTAAAACACAAGAGATAAATCAAGCCTATCAAGTGATTAAAGAGATAAAAAAATAGAAGAATAGATAAAAAGGGCTAGTGTACAACTAGCCTTTTTATTTTTTAGTTTATGAATTTAATGCTTTTGCTACAAGTTGATTGACAACTTTTGGATTGGCTTTTCCACCGGTTGCTTTAAGTACTTGTCCAACAAAGAAACCTGAAAGTTTTGTATTACCAGCTTTGTATTTTTCTAGGTTATCAGGATTTTTTGCAATTATTTCTTCAATGATGGGTAAAATAATTGAAGGGTCACTAATTTGTACTAAGCCTTTATCTTCAACGATTTTTGAGGGTGCTTCACCTGTGTTTTTCATTTGCTCAAATACTTGTTTAGCAATTTTATTGGAGATAGTCTCTTCATCTATCATTTTTATAAGTTCAGCAATTTGTGTTGCATTAAATTTTAATTCATTTATGGCTTGATCTTTTAACTCTTTTGCCACATCGTTTGCTACCATATTTGCTAGGGTTATAGGACTATTGACTACCAATAAGCTCTCTGCATAAAATGCTGAAAGTTTTTCATCTCTTGCAAGAATATTTGAGAGTTCAGCATTGAGTTTTAGTTCATTGATATATTTATCAAATAGTACTTGTTGGTTTTGAGTCATTGCTTCAGCTTCACCGTGAACCACTTCTTTTTTTTGTATTGGTTTTGCATCAGTTTTTTTCTCTGGTGTTTTTTTAGCCCATGAATCTTTTAGTCCAACAATTTTATTAAAGACGGGTTTTTCAGTTGTATAATCAATAGGATCAGCGTAGAAGTATCCTTGTCGTTCAAACTGGAAACGTTCATCAATTCTTTCTGTTATAACCGCAGGTTCAATTAAGGCATTGTCTATTATGGTAAGTGAGTGAGGGTTTAAATCTTCAACATTTTCAGGTGCTTCGTTAGCATAGAGTCTATCATATACTCGAACCTCCACTTTTCTTCCTTGCTTTGCATCAACCCATTGAATCGCACTTTTTACTTTAATTCCACTTGTATCATTTCCACTTTTTGAATCAGGATGATATTGGGCTTTAATTTCAGTGATTTCACCATTGGCATTTTTAATAATCTCTTTACAAGTGATAATATATCCATGTCTTAAACGTACTGGTTGTTCAGGTGTTAGTCGGTAAAACCCTTTGGGTGGATTTTCACAAAAGTCCTCTTTCTCGATATAGATTTCATTTGATAATGGCACTTTTCTTGAGCCCTCTTTGGGTACATCATGTGGGTAGTAAGGGGCATCGATTTCTTCAGAACCTTCATAGTTTGTAATGGTTACTTTAAGTGGATTAAGTACGGCTAAAACTCGAGGTACTTTTGTATTTAAATCATCTCTAATACAAAATTCAAGTTGTGATACATCGACCATCGAGTTTGCTTTTGCAATACCAATTTGGTCACAAAAGTTTAAAATAGACTCTGGGGTATAGCCTCGTCGTTTGTATCCAGCAATGGTTGGCATTCTTGGGTCATCCCAACCTGATACTCTATGGGTATTTACTAGCTCTAAAAGTTTTCGTTTACTCATCACAGTATAGTTAATCCCAAGTCGTGCAAATTCGTGTTGGTAAGGACGTGGAGCTTTTAATCCTAAAGTATCTAAAACCCAGTCATAAATGGCACGGTTATTTTCAAACTCTAAGGTACAAATAGAGTGGGTGATACCTTCAATATAGTCTGATAAACAGTGGGCAAAATCATACATTGGGTAGATACACCATTCATCACCAGTTCTATGGTGGTGGGAGTGTCTGATTCGGTATAAAAGAGGGTCTCTTAGTTGCATATTAGCTGCACTCATATCAATTTTGGCTCGTAAAATATGCTCTCCCTCTTTAAACTCACCCTTTTTCATTTGTTCAAAAAGTTCTAGGTTCTCTTCAATAGTTCTATTTGCATATTTACTTCGATGTCCTGGCTCAGTTACTGTCCCACGGTTTTCTCGAATCTCTTCTTCACTAGCACTATCAACGTAAGCCTTACCCATTTTGATAAGCTCAACGGCATAGGAATAGAGTTTAGGAAAATAATCAGAAGTATAACGTACCTTATCATTCCATTCAAAACCTAACCATTGTACAGCATCTTTAAGGGCTTCAACATATTTGGTCTCTTCGGTTGTTGGGTTAGTATCATCCATTCTAAGGTTACAATGACCTTGATAATCACGTGCTATTCCAAAGTTAATACAGATAGATTTAGCATGCCCAATGTGTGGGAATCCATTTGGTTCAGGTGGAAATCGTGTTGTTACTTCTTTGTATTTTCCTGAGGCTAAATCCTCTTCCACTATTGACCGTAAAAAATCTTTGCTTTCGCTCATTATTTGCCTTTGATTTATTATAATGTTATATAAAATTGGTATTTTATCTAATTCGTGCTTATAGCACCTAGGCGTTGTTGTTTGAGGGTAATAGTTAGTGTTAAGTTATAAAATAGTTTCTAGTGTTTTTTCGATTTCTAAGCATGTTTCTTTTGATGTTAAGTGATTGTTTTGTTGAATAAATTTTTCTAATCCAGAATAGTTGATGGTTATGTTTTTTGTAAACTTTACAATATCTGCATCAATTGGCATTCCTCCAATTTTAGCTTGCATTAGTTCTATGCATAAAAATTTATCTTTGATAGAAAAACGTGCGTAGTTATAGTAGGTTGAGGCTTCATTGTTGATTTGTGTAAAATCAAGTGTTTCAGTTCTTAGTGAAGTGTAAGCGATGATTCCTCTTTGAGAAAAAAGAGTAAAAAGAAGATATGGAAACATGTTAGTATCTTCTAAATCAAGCTCACTATTCTCTTCAAAAATCTCTTTGATAACTTTGATAAAAAAATCAGGATGCATCATGCCCACATCTTTTAATACTTCTTGATTAATGTATTCGTAGATAAAACAAGCATTCTCTTTTATAAAGGTTTTAAGTTCTATTATGTTCTTTTTATGCATGTTTTTTTCCTATCTTTTAAATTTTAAAAGAACAATAGTAACAAAGTGTTGGTAAATTATTTATCATTGGAGCATTAACTTTTAAATGAGTTGTTTAATGAATAAAAAAAGTTACCTTCTGAAACTGAAATCTTATGTCAAAGAATAATAGGAACAATAGAGGCTACTAATAAAACAGCTATTGAAAGATTAAGTCTTTTGATAAACTGTTTATTTGAGATGAGTTTTTTTAATAAAACCCCTCCAAAAGACCAGGTATATGTTGTAATAATCATGGCAATAAAAACAGAAAAAATAATAATGGAAATTTGTAAAAGACTTTTTTGGGATGATGTGACATAAATGGAGATTGTTGAGGTATAAACAATCCATGCTTTAGGGTTAATCCATGGATAAATAAGTCCTTGCCAAAAAGTAAAGGGTTTTGTTTTAATAGTGCTTTTTTCATTATAGCTACTATTACTTGTGGCTATTTTATATGCCATATAAGCTAAGTATAAAATTCCAGTAGTTTTTAGTAAAGACATGATAGTGGGATGTTCAATTAAAAACATTCCTATTCCAAGAGCGGTAAAGCCCATCATAATTGGATAACTTATAATATTTGCAATCATAAAAGGCAAGCTTTTTTTGTAGCCAAAATTAAGTACGGATGAGAGTAAAATGATATTAGTAGGCCCTGGTGTTATATGTGTGGTTAAAATAAATGTTGCGATAGAAATAAATATTGAAATTGAATAAATATCACTCATAACAGTACTCTTTTTTAATAAATTTGAAATAATTATATCTGTCTTGAAAAAAGAAGTCTTTATCATAATTAATAAATAAATTGTCTTTTTGTAAAGATTTTATTATTCAAAATTAATTAAAAAAGAGTTAATTTGTGTTAATATTAGGAATGCAAAAGAAAAATACCCGCGATAATCATATTGAAATTGCCAATAAAACGATGTCCTATATTTATCAAAATATTGATACCCCTATAAATATTGATGAGTTAGCAGTAAGTTTTGGAGTTAGTAAAATCCATCTTCATAAGATTTTTAAAGAACAATTGGGAATTAATATTTACGAGTCCATAAAATCAATACGTCTTCAAAAGGCATCAAACTTGCTTTTAACAAACCAATACTCCACAATAACGCAAATAGCTATTATGTGTGGTTATAGTTCTCAGTCTTCTTTTATTAAAGCCTTTAAAAAACGTTTTGAACAAACTCCAAAAGAGTGGAGGCAAGGAGGGTATGAAGAGTATTCCCGTAAAATACTTGAAGATTCTTTACTTTTAGATTCACTTCCAAGTTTTGATGAGTCTAAAGTTCGTATTGTAAAAACAATAGATCGTAAGGTTTATTATATTCGGCAAAAAGGCTATATTGTTGAAGAGGGGAAAAAGAAGTGGCAACAACTTCAAGCTTGGGTATATACAAATGGGTTAAAAGAGTATGAAGAGATAGGGATTTATCACGATAATCCTGCGATTACTCCCCATAAAGAGTGTTTTTATATTGCAGCAATAAGTCCTAAAAATATGGATAAACCCTTAGATACAAATCTACCTTGTAATACTTTACCGGAAGGATTATATGCAGCTTTTGATATTTATAAAGGCAATAGAGAAGTGGGGTGGTTTATTAAATGGGCATACCATAAGTGGTTACCTCAAAGTGGATTTGAAACCACAACAGAGCCTTCTTTTGTAGTAATGCATAAAAATCATTTTTTAGATGATAATGAGATTGATGCTACTTTTTATCTACCTATTCGTAATACGTAAATGTCTTGTATTAAAAACTTTTTAGGAAATATTTCTTTAAATAGTTACTACACAAAACTCTAGTATACTCTGATGTGAAATTTATACAGGGTCATTAATGATAGAAAAAGTTAAAAAATATCTCAAAGAAGCTATTGTTTTTGTAGTTCTTTTAGCTATTGCATCAAATGCAATTAGTTATTATCGTTCATTAGATTTAAATAAGAATGAGTTTGATATTAAATCTGTAAAGTTGTTAGATGGCTCTGTTTATGAAATTCCTAAGAATAAACCTCTTCTTGTTCATTTTTGGGCAACATGGTGTCCTACTTGTAAATTTGAATCACCTAATATAGAAAAAATTTCTAAAGATTATGAGGTCTTAACAGTTGCTGTTCAATCAGGTACTCAAGAGGAGATTACAAACTATTTAAAGGAGCATAACTTAAGCTTTAAAGTAGTCAATGATAAAGATGGTTTTTATTCAAGAAAGTTTAATATTCGTGCATTTCCTACCACTTTAATTTATGATAATAATAAAAATTTAACATTTAGTGAAGTAGGGTATACCACAATAGTAGGACTGTACTCTCGTATGGCTTTGAGTGAGTAAACTCAAAGCCCTTTATTCCATTGTATCTCTTTTAAACTATTCTCAATAAGTATGTACCCAAAAGGGGAGAGCGAATAGATAAAATAGTCAATACCCAACTCTTTTGACTCTTTTTGTGCTTTAATAAATTTTATTAAAGTAAGTGCAAAGAGTAGAAATAAGATGCCATGTAACATTCCTAAACTTTTTACGATGCTTGTATATCCTGCCAAATACTTTAAAGGCATGGCAATAAAAACAAGCATCAGATAGGACAAGCCTTCAAGATATGAGATGATTCTAAAACTTTTGAAACTGTTCATGATTTTCCTTAAAATGGTTTTGTAACTGTAAGTAATATAACAATACATAGAAGAACTAAAGGTGCATAGCTATGATAGTTTATCGTCTGCTTTTTAGTGATTAGTAAATTTTTCTCTAGTTGTTTAAAGTTTATTTTACACAAGTGATGAATAATGATAAGAAGGGAGATAATAAAAAACTTTAGATAAATCCATATGCCTGTTTCAAGTAGATTTTTATTTAAACTTATGAGAATAACCCCTAAAACAATGGTGAGTAAAAGTGAAGGGTTAGCTAAGCGTTTATAGATAAAAAAGCCTTCCTTTAGAAGTTGTTGGCTCGTTGAACCTGCCTGAAGAAAAATAAGCCGTTGCATTTGAATAAGGGCACTAATCCACACCGTAATTGAAATAAGGTGAAATGCCAAGAGTAGGGTGTAATATTTCATTATCTCTCCTAAGTATTTTATTTTCACTATGATACAATGTAAAAAATATATCTATATGGTATTTTGCGAACAAAGGATTACAAATGACGAATGATACTAATAATGAAAAACGTATTCCTTCTCAGTTTTTTTTGATTTTTTTAGCATTTTTAAAAAATGAATATAAGTTTGATGATGAAAGTTTTTTAAAAAAACAGAATCTATCCTATGGCTTGCTGTTTCAAAAAGATTTTACTTTAAATATGTCAATTGTTAAGGATTTGATTGTTTATATGCTTAATAAAGAGAAAGATTATACCTTTTTATATAAGTTGGCAAAAATATCGACACCTAATCGACTGGGTATTTTAGGTTATATTATGATTCATTCAAAAGATGTGTTTGAAGCACTTAATAAGCTTTGTAAATATTATATCCTTGTAGGAAAGAGTATTCGACCCGTTTTTACTAGTTGCGAAAATGGTTATAAAATAGTGATTTATTTTAATGATGATAAGGGAGAGTTAATTGATTTTGAAGAGTATAAGGTTTTGGTTCATCTGTTTGCAATTTTACACTTAATCAATCAGATTATTCCTGTAAAGATAGACCCAACCCATATACACTTAAGTCAAAAGAAACCAAGCTTTGCTTTGAAAAATAGTGAGATTGTAGGTATAAAAACCTATTTTGCACAAGAAGAGAATGCTATTTTTTTTGATGCATCCATTAAGAGTATTCAAACAATATCAGCTAATGAAGCACTTCTAAAAATATTTGAAAAAGAAGCAGAAGAGACCTTAGCTTTAAAACTCTCTCAAAGTGAATTAAAAGAGAAAATCTCTAATCTTATTTTAGTCTCTTCGGTTGAACTTGATATCTCTTTAGAGAGTATTGCCAAAAAAGCAAACTTAACTCCTCGCGTATTGCAAAAAAGATTAAAAGCAGAGGGAACCTCTTTTTCTAAAATATTACTCGAAGTTAGAAAAAAACTTAGTGTCTATTATCTGTCTCGAGATATGGATTTAAATACAATCGCGTTAAACCTTGGTTATATTGATTTGAGTTCATTTTTTAGAGCCTTTAAAAAATGGTATGGTATGACTCCAAGTGAGTATAAATTGAGGTTAGAATAGGTTAGCATAAGGCCTACGCCTCATGCTAGTTAGATTTTATCTGAGATATCAATATTAATGCCCGCATCTAAAAGCTCTTTTTGTCGTGGTTTTAAATAATCTAGAAAAGTATTATATTGTTTATAATACCCACCACTTACATATCGTACTAACTCTTTAAAGTGAAAACTATAAAGTAGGGCATCAATACGTACAATCTCTTTGTTGTTATCAAAAAGTACAATCCCTGGCCGATAATCTAAAATCATCTCTTTAGCCCAAGTTTCTGGTGTGGTAACTTTACCATCAGGTGTAACTATTTTCTCTTTTGACATAGCATCAAACCGTACAAAGGTTACTTTTGAAAGTTCATCTTGCACATCTTTGTTTTTAAGTGTAGTGTTGTGCATATAATTACACTGTGTACAGCTTCCATCTTCAAACATTACAGCAAGTGAACCTTTAACTTTTGAAAGGTCAGTGATATTTTTAAACATTTTATTATCTTGTAGTGTATAGAAGGTTTTATTTTTTACGCTCTCTAAGTATTGAGTTAGTGAGGTTTTTTTATACTCTTTATTTTTTACATAATCAAGTACAAGTTTGAAGTTTTCTGGTGAACGGTAACCATTAAGTCTAACAACAATTTCATTTTTTTGATTTAAAAAGAGAATGGTTGGGGTGTATTGTACCTTTAAATGTGCGGCATACTCTTTTTCAGTCATACTTAAATCATCATTGATAGCAATCTCTTTTGCACCTTTAATATTGATTCCAATAACATCAAAGTTCTCTTGGATATATTTTTGATTTTTAGCACCTTCAATAAAGTTGTTATTTAGCATTTTCGTACAGTAAGGACAAAACTTAAGAGTCATAAAAAGAATAACATGTTTATTTTCCTCTTTTGCTTCTTCCACATCTTCTGCCATATCTAAAAAGCTCTCTTTGAACCAGCTTGGCATATCATGGTGTTCTCCACCAGTCATTTTTCCTTTTTGCGCGAAAGCACTTGTTGTTAGTATAAATGTAGTTAACAAAACAGTTATTATTGGTGAAAACTTTTTTCCCATTCCTTTATCCCTTATATTAAAAATAGTTATAATTTATAACGAAAGTATTATAAGTTTTAATTAAAAAACTAAAATTAATAAAACTTCTTTCTTATGTTTTAATTTTATTTGTTTTGATTATTAAAATAATTAATTACCTAAATTATCTACATTAAAACAGTTCAATAAATACGATAAAGTCAAGAAAATACGACATTTATTTTTTACAATTATGGTATACTACAACACTAGTATGGCTAAGTGAGAAAGAAAATGTTTAAACTTTTTATTGTTCTTATAATACAAATATCGCTTTATGCAACCAATCCAATAACACCAATACCGAATACTGCTGAATATGATAAACAAAAAGCATTACTAGGAAAAGATATTTTTTTTGGTAAAGAAATACCAAACGATACTAAGATGTGTCATACCTGTCATAAAGTTAAAAATGGTATGTCTGTAAATCGTATTATTCATCTTACTGTTAAAGGAGAGTTAGTTCCTTTAAGTTCAATCTCTTTATATAATATTGTTTTTAATCGATACTATACTTACGAAGGGGTAACAAAAAGTTTGTATGAGATTGTTCATAAGTCACTGCATAATTTTGAAGAGATGAGAGTTACCCATAACGATTTTATGAAAAGATTAAATCGTTCAAACTACTATCAAAAAAAATTTAAACAAATTTATAATAAAGAGTTTATTACTTCACAAATGGTTTCTCAAAGTGTGACGGAATTTATAAAAGCATTAATTACGCCAAATTCAAAATTTGACCAATATTTAAAAGGCAGTGTTAAATTGTCACAAGAAGAGAATGAGGGGTATATGACTTTTAAACGATTAGGTTGTATTGCTTGTCACAATGGGGTTAATGTTGGAGGAAACTCTTTTCAAAAACTTGGTGCAACCATAGAGTTAAAGTATATGCATACAGCAGACAGATACCAAATAACAGGGGATGAAGAGGATAGATATACGTTTAAAGTGCCATCTTTAAGAAATATTGAGTTAACCGCACCATATTTTCATGATGGAAGAAAAAAAACGTTAAGAGAGGCTGTTTCTTTAATGTCTCATCATAACCTTGCTTATGCATTAACGGCAAAAGAGAAAGAGTTGATTATTGCATTTTTGAAAACCTTAACTGGTAAAATCCCAGAGATATTAGATGAAAAATAAAATTATTATTATCTTAATTAGTACGGCTATTTTATTAATATCGTTTGCTATTTATAATTTTACAGTGACTAACTATGAGTATAAAAATCAGTTACAAAAGAGTATTGAATCTCTTGAGAATATTAATGCAAGGATTGATAAACATATTTCGGATTCATCAAATTATATTTATTATAATCTTGATTTTATGAAAAATGAGTTTATAAAAATGGATGATTTTTTTCGTAAGTTTTCACAAGAGAAGATTGTTCAGAATAATAGTAAAATAGAAAAGCAACTAAAAGCGTTAGCTCTTCTTTTTAAAGAGAAAGATTTTTTAAATTATAAATATCAAAAAACAAACACAATTCTTAAGAATTCAACCATTTATTTGGCTACTTTATTATCAAAAAGTCAAACTCTCTTTAGCCAGAGTGATTATTTAGCTTTAATGAATAGAACAATTTCCAATATTTATTTAGCAAAAGCAGCCAATGATAAAGAGTTTTTACGTCATCTTAATAAAAGTATCTCTGTATTAAAGAGGTATCAGTTTAACACTAAAGCGAAACAAGAGTTTAATAACATGCTTATTGCTCATTTAAATGTTTATAATACTCAATATAAAAAGTATGATTTATATATGACTAAGTTATCTGATGATATCTATTCTAAAAAAATTGAACGGTTTAAAGATTTAGTTTATAGGACTATGGATAAAAAGCTATCCTTGATAAATATTTATTTGTGGGTATTTGTTTTTTTATTTCTTTTAGCGAGTGTGATTATTAGTTATTTGATTAATAGAATAAAACAGCAAGAAATTAATATGTTAATTCAGTCTAAAAATGCACAACTTGGGGATATGATAGGAAATATTGCCCATCAATGGCGACAACCTTTAAGTACAATAAGTATGGCAGCAACAGGAATTCAAGTTAAAAAAGAGATTAAAAATATCTCTTTAGAAGAAGAGAATAAGATGCTTGATACTATCAACCAAAATGCACAATTTCTATCAAAAACTATTGATACTTTTAGAAACTATATTCAAGAGAAAAAAGAGTTAAAAATAGTTGTTCTTCAAGATAGAATAAATATGGCAATTAATATTGTCACCGCTTCGCTTAAAGATAATAATATTAAACTAATTAACAATACACATAACTTAGAACCAATAAAAATTGAGCTAATTGTAGGTGAACTGTCACAAGTGATTATTAATCTATTGAATAATGCAAAAGATATTATCAAAGAGAAAAAAGTTAATAATGGCTGGATTAAAGTTGATTTAGTAAAAGCGGATAATAATGCCGTTATTATCATTGAAGACAATGGTGGAGGCATTCCTTTAGAGATTATGGATAAAATTTTTGATCCCTATTTTACAACAAAACATCAATCTGTTGGTACGGGATTAGGACTTCATATGTCAAAGGACATTATTGAAAAATCATTAAAAGGAAAGTTGGCTGTACGCAATAGTGAAAATGGGGCACGTTTTACTATTACTTTACCAATTAACAATAAAAAATAAAATTAGCTTTGCTATAATTGCTTTTTTGAAAGGATAAAAATGCGAAAAGAGATAGCCGTTGGTGGATTTACGAAAGAACAACGTGAAAAAGAGCTTGAAAAGATTAAAATAAAGTACTCTAAAAAAGCGTATCGATTTATTGATTATGTTGATAACGGTACGCTTAAATCTGTAGCGGTTTTTGATGTGGATGAAGAGGTATTAAGAAAAGACAAAGCGAAAAACCTTTTTATTGCTGCAGGTTTTTTTCTTCTTATTGCTGCTATTTTATTTATAAAATCTAGCTAAAAAGTCAATAGAAAGATATTTATAGTAAGTCTTATAGATTTATACTAATCTATAAGAAGAGATTCTTTGTAAGCCAAAAAGGCATATACTTAGTCATAACAGAGTTGTTTATAGGTTTATTATAAAGGTGTTGTTATGGCTAAATACAGAAACAATTTACCGATGTTAAATAGTGATATTTTTTTAACTGATGGTGGATTAGAAACAACTTTAATTTTTCATAATACTATAGAACTTCCCGAATTTGCTGCTTTTGTATTACTTTATAATCCTCATGGACAAGAGGTATTAAAGGCGTATTATCAATCATATATTAACCTTGCAAAAAAGTATAAGGTGCACTTTATTTTAGAAAGTCCTACATGGCGAGCAAACCTTAAGTGGGGAAAGGTTTTAGGGTATACAAATGAACAGGTAAAAGAGGCTAATTTTAAAGCGATTGAATTACTTGAGGATATACGCTTTCAAAATGAAACTAATGATTTTAATATCGTAATTAGTGGATGTCTAGGACCTAAGGGTGATGGTTATGTAGTAGAAGAAAAAATGACTCCAGAAGAGTCTAAAACTTTTCATATAAATCAAATTAGTTACTTAAAAGAGACTAATGCTGATTTGGTAACAGCATTTACTATTAGTTATATCGATGAAGCTTTAGGTATAGTGCAAGCTGCAAAAACTTTAGCAATACCTATTGTTATTGGATTTACTTTAGAAACAGATGGAAAATTACCCTCTGGAGAGTCTTTAAATCATGCCATTGAAACAGTGGATAATTTAACCCATTCTTATCCTGTTTATTATATGGTGAATTGCGTTCATCCTTTACACTTTAAAGATATTTTAGATGGTAATGAGAAATGGAAAGAACGTATACAAGCTATAAGAGCAAACGCTTCAAAAAAAAGTCATGCCCAGTTAGATGAGTCAGAAGATTTAGATGAAGGCAATCCTTTTGAATTAGCTGAACTCTATAAACATTTGAAGAAAAAACTTAAAAAACTTAATGTCTTTGGTGGATGTTGTGGAACGAACCATCATCATGCTGAGTCTATTTTAAAAAAAGTACTAATCTCTTAGGATATTTACCAATTAACTTTAAAAACTGGAATAGTTTTGTTAAACCCTTTGAGTTGAATTTTTCCTAAGCTTTTAAGGTTAAAGTTGTTATTGCTATTCTCTTTGACCTCTTGACTAATTAAGATTTCCATAGAATTAGCATAATCACACAGTCTAGATGCAAGTTGAACAGATTGACCAAATAAATCCCCATGTTCCTCAATAGGTTCGCCGGCACTAAGACCAATTTTTAAATAAAGCGTCTTATTAGGATTGTCTTTATTATGCTTCTTAAAAGCATTTTGAATAGCTATTGCACATTGAAGTGCTTTTTTTACAGAGGTAAAGGATGCCATAATTCCATCCCCGGTATGTTTTATCTCTGTTCCTTCATAACGTTTGAGTTCATTGCGGGTGAGTAGGTTGTTGATATGCAATAGATTAAGGGCTTTTTCATCCCCAATGTTTGATGTTATTTTAGTAGAGTCTTTTAAATCGGTAAACATAATAACACGAAAGGCACTATCAATTGGTATTTTTTTTGTTGTGTTGTTTGGCGTGGGGTCTTTTACTCGCCCTAAAAAGGCTTCAACAATTGTTGGATCAACTTCTATGATTTCATGGGCGACATTACCATGTGCTTCATTATGGGCATTCTGAATAGACTCTTTATTAGGCGCATCCACTAAGCAAAAAGCGGTACTTCGTTTTTCATCGAACCAATAGGTGATAAACTGTACTCCGTATTTACCTTGGATTTTCAAATCTTTTTCATGGGCATCGGTAAGAACATTTTGTGTGGCATCTTCGGTGAAGTGTCTATCCATATAAATTGGCATGGCAACTCCTTATTTTGATTATATTACAACCACTCTATAATTTGTTTTATGAATAAATGTAGTTTTACAATTTAAGTAAAACTAAGATAAAAGCAAACAATAAAGAGTTTTGGATTATGGTTATAATTTTTTTACAGTAATAGCTTGTTTTCTCATTTTATAAATTTCATAAGCTTCGTTATCAAACTCTTCATAATCTAAAATTTCAAAACTATCATCAAAGAAAGTTTTTAACTCCTCTTTTTGAAGCAAAAAATCAGGATTTGAGTTTGGTTTGTTGTTACTTGGGTGGTCCATGTAGGTTTCAATAAATAATATCCCTTCTTTTTTAAGTGCTTTTGTAAGCGCTGGGATGAGTGTTTTATCTAAATAGTTTGTTTTTACGATAAGGTCATAAAAGTTCTCTTTTGGGATAAAGCCTTCTAAATCTACTAAGTGTGTAGTGATATTATCAAGGTTTTTTTGATTAAGTATATCCAGGGCAACTTGTGAAATATCCATGGCATCTACGTTAAATCCTTGTTTTGCTAAGTAAGTTGCATGTTTACCTGCACCACAAGCAATATCAAGTGCATTTTTTCCTTGCGTAAAACAGAGGGCATGAACAAGTTTTTTACTTGGTGCTCTATCTTGCAGTAGTATAGGGGTTTGTTTATATTTTTTATCCCATTTGATTTTATCTCTTAATGCCATGCTCACTCCTTGGTGCAGAAATTATAGCAGGCAAATGATAAAAGAAATCACTTTTATTTTTTTGTATTAAATGATAGAGGCAAAGGCATGATCTTTATAAATAATAATATTGTTTCGATTCTTTTTAGCTTCATAGAGTGCCTTATCTGCTTTTTTATAATATTGGTCTGCATCTGTCTCTTGTTCTATATTAGATGAGTAAATACCAATAGAGAGGGTAACTATTGGCGAAACATCAGAATATTTGTGTTCAATATCATATTGTTTTACGTTATGTTGTAATAGAAGAAGTTTATTATATTGTTGTTTAGCAGTTGTATTTGGCATTAAAATTGCAAACTCTTCTCCTCCTATGCGGTAAGCTGAATCACCTGCTCTTTGACATACTTGTTTAATTAAGGTACTTATTTTTTTTAAGCATTCATCACCCTTAGGGTGACCATAACAATCATTGTAGTTTTTAAAATAATCAATATCAAGAATAGCTAAACTTAATGGTTGTTTCTGGCGTGTGTGTCGTTTAATTTCAATCTTAAGGTTTTCTTTAAACTGGGTATGGTTTAATAATCCTGTTAATGAATCTGTTGTTGAGAGTAGTTTCGCTTTTACAACGTAGCCTTTTAGTTGGGTAAGGGCATCTTCCATATCTCCTATTTCATCATTTTTATATGTTTTAATCTCAATACCAGTATTTCCGTGTGAAAGTTCTAATATTTTAGAACGAATTGTTGTTATACGTTTAATAAGATTTTGATTAACTAAGAACCATACAGAACAAAAAGAGATGATAAAACTAACAATAATAATTAGAATTGTATATTGATTGACATGGAATAAATCTTGACTAATTTTGAGTTTCTTTTGTGCTAGTGCATTCTGCTCTTGCAGTAAAATTTTATCAGATATTTTTTCAATTTTTTGTGCCATTTGAATTTGTTGTTGAATTAAGGCGTTGGTAATATTTTCTAAACGTAAGACATCATATCGAACTTTAAAAAGTGAGTTTTCCCCTGCATAAAGGTGTTTGACTTTAGATAGAAGAGTATTAGCAAAGAGTTGATACTCAAATTGTGCAGAACCTAGTTGTCTCATTTGCATATAGAGTTTAACAGAGTTTCGTTTTAAAATATTTAGAGTATGAACATCTTTAGTTAAGAGAGTTTGTCTAAAATAACTAAGTAACTGAGTACTATTTTTGTAAAAATCATTGGCATATTCTAATTGTGCTAGTTGTTTTTTACTAGGTATTATTTTGATAATTTCATGCCAGAATGAGTCCATTTCTGCTAGTAAAATTTTGTTGTTATAGTTAATAATTGTCTCTATTTCGACATTATACTCTTGTTCAATTTTCTTGGCTTTTGAGAAGAGATTAATTTGTGTTAAGAGTTGAGGCATCTGTTCTAAATAGTCTTCAATAACTTTATTTGTTTGTTGAAGTTGGGTTTTGTCAACATTAGGGATGTGTTGAAACTCTTCAAGCAAGAGTTTAACTTCTCGCCATAGAATGATAAGTTCATTTATTTTAGATGCGGTGATTTCTCTTTTATCTAAATAGTTAATGGCATCAAAATGAAGTTGAATAAGGTGAGCCTCTATTTGCGCTGTTAGTTGTGCTACGTGGGATGTTTTGTTCATGATAGGTAATGAATTGTCGATAATAGCATCATAAGATGAACTTACTTTATTGACAAAGTAGTTGGTTGTAAAGAAGCTTAGCAGGGCTAAAATCATTATAAATATAAAAATAGTATTGAATTGGTTTTTAATTTTTAATATATGCATCTTTATTGTCCAAACATTGCCTTTTCACCATATTTGTTTTGTGCTTCTCTAATCTCCTTCATGAGTTGCTTAATTCCTATTTCTGGTTTAATATCTTTGTTAGAGATTAAATAGCTATATCGTGCTAAAAGAGGATAAATAGTACCCATAGCAGTACTTGTATAGTGACCATATTGTAAAATTTGTTTTTGCCAGGCGGTATCTGCTTCATAGGTTGTTTTTAAAGAGTAGTACTGAGGCATGTTTTTCTTTAGTTTTGAGCGTAAATAGAGGTTCACATCTTTACGTGTTGGATTTCCTCCTCCAAGAGCATACTCCTCTTGTCCTTTTTTTGAGGTCATAAAACGTAAAAACCAAAAGGAAGCTTCTGGATTATTACTATCATAGGCAACGGCAAAGGCATATGCTCCATGATAAGGTTTTTTCCCTGGTGTTGCTGAAATAGCAAATTTATGGTTTTTATCATCACTTTTTTTTGCTGATGAGACAGCCCATAAATTATTATATGCAAAGGGCCACATTGCAACATCACCTTTGGATAAAGCGTCAGCAGATTCGAAAAAGGCAAAGTTTTCATCGGTTGGGTAAGCGTATTGCATCAACTCTAAATAGTAGTTTGCAGTTTGATTTAGAAGGGATAAATCTTTAGGTAGGGTAAAATTAACGAGTTTCTCCTCTTTATAGTTTGGATGAAACCATACACCCCCTAATGCCCAAAGGATTGCTGACCATTCGTCATTAATATGGGGTTTGTTCCCTGACATTAATGCCACTCCATAAAAATCTTTTGTTAGTTTTTCCCCTTTAAGAAAGTCTCCTTTTTTTCGTGTGAAAAACTGTGCGATATCTTTTAATTGCGATAGGGTTTGAGGGGGTGTTAATTTATAACCATACTGTTTAAAAAAGCTTTTTTGTTCAAGTTTGTTTTCAAAAAGGTCTAATCGATAATGATTGGCCATAACATAGGTATTGTATGGAATACTATGCAGTTGATTTTGATAACTTAAAATTTCAAAAAGGGAAGGATAAAAAGAGTTAAGATACTGTTTCCAACCCTCTTTTTTTTGGTCAAACTGTTTAGCTAATTCATTTAAAGAGACGGTATATCCTTTGGCTGCCCACTCTTTTGCCCATCCTGCTTCTAAACTCAAAACATCATATTTTCCATTTGCGTTAACTAAACTTTTATCTTGCAGTTGAAGCATATTACCTAAAGAGACTTCAACAATATTAACGGGAACTTGTGTGAGTCTTGTAAACTGAGGAGCAAGTTTCTCTTTTAAATATTTTGTCCAGTGACCTTTTTCAACAACAACAGTAATACTTTGCTTATTTTTAATAGGTGGAATATGTAGTTGAGAGCTAAAGCTTTGTATTGAAAATAGAAGAAGTATGCTTCCAAGAATGAGTTTCAAGAAGTTTGTTTTCATAGTATGCCTTTCTCCTTGAAGTGGTTAATACTATTTTGTATTCATAATATATATGAATCAACCATAATCTAAACTGCTATAATTGAAGTATATATTAAATTTAAGGTTTTATATACTTATAAAGGAAAATAATTAGGTTTTAAAGTATGCTTTTTATAGGCTAATGCTGCCCCAATAACTTCTAACTCTATTCTTGTATTAGTTTTTGGGAAGGTAAAGGGTGGGATTTTCTCTCCAAAAGAGATGTTAACTTCATCACTTTATACTAGATCATTATATCTTATACCAAAAGCTTTTAATTCAATGTTAATACTAAATTATAGTTGAATGAACTAATAGTTTTATAAAAAATAATCATTCCATACACTTTTCGTTAACTTTTCTTCTGTACTATTAATCTATTGAATGAAAATAAGGGAAATACGTGAATATTAAACCAATACTTGACTCATTGAACTTAAATTATTATGAGTATGATTCTGCAAATCATATTATTAAAGCAAAAAATAATTCACCACGATTCTATCTTCAAAGAGAATTAACTAAAATAACGTATTATTTAGCAAGTAAAAATATTGTTTTTGATGTTTTAGGAAATCAATCCATTCTGGTAGGTACTAAGGAGAGTTTTTTTTCTAAAGTTAAACGCGTTATTCTCTCTTAGCTTTATAATTAGCAATTTTATTCTATATTTATTATCTCTTATTGTATTAAACTTCTTTTATAGATTAAAAGGAGTTAACATGAAAACTTTGACCCTCTTACTTTTTGTATTTGCACTACTTAGTATGCTAAAGTTTACTAATAATGAACCTTCAAGTTATTTAACTCAAAAAGTTGGTAATTATATTTTTAGTGCCATTTACGCACAGCAGTTTCAATAAAAATTTAAGTCTTATAAAGAAAAACTATCTTCACTTGATTTGACTAAGCCATCAAGCCAGTTAAATAGCGCTAATGTTTCATCATAAAATTTAAAATTGTAGTTGATGATTTTTTGACTTAAAAAAGTTTTGTTGGGTTTGAAGGTTTTATGAACAAACACGCCGTTATATCGGCTTAGATAGCTATACTTTTTCTCTTTATTAAATCCTACAGGCACTCTTTTATAGTGAGGTTCATTTATGGTAATGCCTTTACATTTTAAATTCTCTAATATTTCATGTAAGGCTTTAGCATTTTGTTCTATTTTAATATATTCACGATATTTTTTTAAAAGTTCTGTTTTAAAAAGACGAATTCCTGTGGCAATATAAACTTCTTTGGATTTATACTGCATATAAAAACAAGGGGATTGCATACGGTGAGTAGAACCCTGCCAAAAAATGATGCCAATTTTGGTTTTAATAGGTGTTTTGTCTTTACTAAAGCGTGTATCTCTATAAATTCGAAAGAGTGAACCAGCTGATTTAGGTTCAGCACGTATAAAAGGAGCAAGGGCAATGAGGTGTTCTCCCATCTCTTTGACATAGGCTTTATTGGGTTCTAAAATAAGTTTTTCCCAACGGTGCCGATTATTCTCAAACCAAACTTTTGTATTGTTAGCTTCAATCTCATCTAAAAAATCTAAAGCCTCTTTTTTAAAGCCATCAAACATTGTTACCCCTCTTTTTTTGTATTGTATACTATCTCTTTTCAAGAGTGGCTTTGAAAAAAGTGTTTAGAGAAGATTATTATGAATTTTATAAGGAAGTTTGATAGAAAAGAGTGCCCCTATAGGTGTATTGGTTGCTAAAATTTCACCTTGAAGGTGTTGGGTGATAATTTTGTAACTCATATTCAATCCCAGTCCTGTGCCTTGGTACTGATGTTTTGTCGTAAAGTAGGGGTCAAATATTCGAGACAATATATCTTCTTTAATACCACCTCCATTATCTTGGATAGTTATAAGGGCATAGTCATTCTCTTCTTTGACGTTAATTAAAATGAGTCCATCTTTTTGTTGATTTATTTTTATGGCATCTTTTGCATTGTTAATGAGATTAATCATCACTTCTTGCAACTCTGATGAAATAGTATTTAATTTTATGGGTGATGATTTTTTAAGGTTATGAATGATTTTTATATTATTGTGTTCAAGTGAGGTTTGTACAATCTGCAAACTTGATAGAAGTGTTTTTTGAAGATGAACTCTTTTGTACTCTTTTTTCTCTTTGATATAGTTCATAAAGGTTTCAATTGTTTTAGAAAGGTATTGGGTCTGTTCTAAAATAGTATTCATCTGTTTTGGAATATCTTCTGTGTTTAGCATTTGAATCTCATGATTAATTTTTATTGCTGAGGCTGTTGCAGAGATAATACTAAGTGGTTGTCTCCATTGGTGTGCAATATTACCTATCATATCTCCCATGGCTGCTTGTTTAGACTGGGCAAAGAGTTGAGCATCCTTTTCTTTGTTTTTTTGTACTTCAAGTTCTATTTTACCTCTTAGGTGTTTATTTATTTTCTTTAGATGATAGTAGGTGTCATCGATATTTTTTTGATATTGAATACGTTTAGTTATATCTTTGCTTACGCCCTTATATCCTACTAAATCACCTTTTTTATAAATAGGAAAACCATTGGTTTCAATATGTATGATGCGTCCACTTTTATGTACTCTTTTTGTGTTGTATTGAACAAATGGTTTAGGTTTTTTTTGAAATTGTTGAAATACCTTTTGATGTTTTGAAGCATGGTAGTGAGGCATTAAAGAAAAAGGTGTTTTCCCTAACATTTCTTTGGGTTTAAAGCCTAATATTTTTTCAACTTCATTACTAAGATAGGTATACTCTGCTTTTGCATTGGTTTCCCACGTAAACTCAGCGCTTTCAAAAATAATATCTTTATAGAGGGTGTCGGGTGTTTTAATCATATCTGTTTAGACTCATTTTTTTTAATTTAGCATAAAGCTATAATAAATCGTCCAATAATATATAATTTTTCTTTATATTTTTCATAAACCCTTTGTCATAAAAAAGTCACAAAAAAGAGGTATCACTGCAGGAGTCTAAAGTAAGATTCGCGACTAATCTCTTTTGCCCCTAAAGAGGCTAAATGGTCATTATAAACTTGGCAGTCGATAAGTTTTATACCATTCTTTTTAGCCTGTTGACAAAGATAATAAAAAGCAACTTTTGAAGCATTTGATTCAAGTGCAAACATGCTCTCCCCACAAAAGATATCATTGATTAAAAGACCGTATAATCCACCCACAAGCCTCTCTTCTAAATAGCACTCAATAGAGAATGCAAATCCAAGTTCAAAAAGGTTGGTATAGGCTTGTATAAAATTTTCATCAATCCAAGTCTCATCTTCATTTTTTCGTTTGATAGTTGCACAATTTCTTATCACATCTTCAAAGCTTTCATTGGATTTAATAATAAAATTTTTATTATTTAAAGTACGGCGTAAACTTTTTGATACTTTAAACTCCTCAGGGTACAACACCATTCGTTTTTTAGGGCTATACCAATGAATATGATTATATTCATCAATAAACCAAGGAAAAATCCCACTTTTATAGGCGTTGATGAGACGTTGGGGATGAAAGTCGCCTCCTATAGCAACTAAGTCATCTTCCATCATAGCTAAACTTGGAAAGCTAAAGTTATTCATTTCAAGAAGGTAAATTTTATGTTCTTCATCTAGGAGTTCCATAGGATGCAATAGTATCTTTATTTTACTAAAAAAGTGACTAAGGCTAAGAAAGTTTTGTTATACTTCGCTAAAAGGAAAAGTATGAAAAAAACATTTACATTTAATGTACCCAATAAACATCCTGATAGAGTTGTTGAAGGGATTAAATATGAGATTCGAAAATATATTAAAAGAGAGAAAAGAAAAACATTACCAGAAGGGGTAGACTTTTGGAAGTTTGAATGTAAATTTGCACTCAATAATGACAAACCAGAAGCTATAGATTTTTTGGACATAACACAATATATTGATAGAGCATATGATTTAAAATGTGAAAGTTTCTACATGGAAATTTTAGCAACAAAGGGGTATAAGAAAAAAGAAGAGAATAAAGTAGATAACTAATAATTTTTTGTTTTAAGCCTCTTTTTCATGAATAAAACGTGCAATATCTAAATCAGCATTAAGAATATGGTCAACAAATATTTTACGTACAAAATAGTAAAGTTTACTTTGTGCAGTTTTTGTATCAGACATATTTAAATTGATGATTATAAAATTAACTTGATCTAAAAGAGCTTCATGTAAGGCTTGATGCTCAGAAGTCTTTGGATAACGATGGTGTTCCATGTATTTCTCTTCATTATCAAAATGTTGTTTGATATAACGATAGAGTTCCATTGTAATATTTCGTAAATACTCTTTTTGTTGTTGAGGATTTGACATTTTATCAATACTGTTTGCTTTTCGTGTTATTTCAAAAAGCTTTTGATGTTCACTGTCAATTTGTTCATTATTAATATTATATTCTTTTTTCCACTCTAAATAATCTGCTGTTAGTATACTTCCCATAGGACACCCCTTTAAGATTTTATTTTTCAAGAAAAGTTATTAATTAATTTTATTATAAATTTAACTTTAGGGTTATTAAGAAAAAAAGTAAAATTATTTTTTATATTTAGTTTAATTTCCCGTTTGGTTTCTTTTTAAATATTTTGTGATTTTAGAGTCTTCTTTTTTAATATGTTTAACAAAAAGTTTTTGAATAAAGTAGTAGAGTTCACTTTGCGCACTGGGAATATCATTTAAAATATTTAAGTTAACAACAATAAAATTTATTTGATCTAAGAGGTGTTGATGTTTCTCTTGGTGCTTTTGTGTGTGAGGATAGTTATGTTCTATCATATAAGCTTCTTCACTATCAAAATGTTTTCTGATATAGGCATAGAGTTCTCTAAGTACTAGTTTAAAGTACTCTTTTTGTTCTGCTTCTTCTTTTATAGCGTTAACATTTTGGGCTTTTCTTGCAATTGAAAAAAGTGTTTGATGTTCGTGGTCAATTCGTGAGTTATCAAGATTATAAATATCTTTCCATTGGATATTTTTTACTGTACATACTTTATTTACAAGCATTGTATACTCCTGTAGATAAAAATTATACTCTCTTTGAAAATTATACTCTCTTTATAAAAAAATAACAACCTTATATTTAATTAATGCTATAATTGATTTAAATCACACCTATTTATATTAGAAAAAGTTATACTTTTATTATGAAAACAATACTATTCTTAATGATATTTTTTTACATATCTTTTGCTGGTTCATATCCAAGCTTACTTTATTATGGTAATTGTAGTACTTGTCATTTTAAAACAAAATCTATTTCTGCCCCTAGTATTCAAGAGGTTCGTAAACACTATATTCAAGCGTTTCCAAAAAAAGAGGAGTTTATTTCTTATATGTCAACATGGGTCCACTCTCCTAAAAAGGAGACCTCTATCATGCATGATGCAATCGATAAATATGGAATCATGCCCCATTTGGCTTATGATAAAAAAACTCTTAAAGAGGTTGCTGGTTTTATTTATGATATGAAATTTTAGAATTCTAAGTCTAAATCATGAGCATCAAACCAAGCTGCATGTACGTTATTTAATGCCTCTTCTTGTGAACGTTTAATTTTAAATTTTGTTGATTGTTTTGATACCTCCGTAATCGCTTTTAAAGGTATGGTTTTTACAATATTATCTTTGCAATCTTGGGCTAAAAGTATATGGTTAGTATCACTGTTAATAATTTTAAATGGTTTAACCTCAAGGTGTTTTTTCTTAGTGTGTAAGGTAATAATATTATTACGTAACATTGCACTTTCAATACTTCTAATAACTTTTTGGTTAACTTTACTATTATCATTTTTTGATTTGTCTTGATGGTGTGGTTTAAGTAACTTATGAACAATGGTGTCAATTTTGGAGTTAAAGTCAGGGTGGTTTTCTTTTATTTGTGATAGCGCTAAATAGATAAACATTATTTCATCGCTATTTAAAATACTTTTATCAAAAACAAACCCTTTGGTAAATTGTAGTTGGGAAAGGTTGTTTTTTTCAATAGGAAAATAGTGAAGTCGTTGATAAATATCACGCTGAATAGTTCGTTCAGTAACATTAAACTCTTTTGCTAAATCTTTGATCCTAGGTAGGGTGTTTTCACTTAGTTTTTCTAAAATCGCAATGAGTCGGATTAATATTTTATCATTATCTTTCATTATAGTTTCTCCAGCTTAGTTATAAACAATATTATAGTAAAAAAAAGTTTAAAAGAAAGTGATAGCTATAAAATTATTAAATTTCAAAAATAAATAAAAATATGATTTTTACGTGACGTTTTGCATCATTAACTTTGTAGTCTTTGATTATTTTATCCTCGTTTTAGAATAATATCGCCAATATTACGATAGATACTATTAGCAACTACATTACATTTTACTTTAAATAAAAAATAGATTCTTTTATCTTTGAGGTTTTCTAAACACTCATAGTTACCCATTCCTTTGGCTAAAATTAGTGGTGAAGTTTCAAAAATATCTCTAAACTTTTGTGATGCACGATCAAGTTCAAGACCTGGTGTATCAACGCCAGTGCTCATAACTGTTGCAAACTTATCAATTCCAATTTGAAGTGCCTCTTTTGTTGTAATGTCATTAATAATAGGTTTCCCGCGAGTTGCATAGATAATAGCCTTTTGAGGATAAAGACGATTGATAATTTTTATAAGTATTTTATCAAAAACATTTTCACCCGCATTATCAGCTAAAATAAGTAGCTTTTCATGTTTTTCTAGCTCTTTTAAAAATATTTTAAAATCATTAATTGCAAAATGAGTATCAAAGACTTTATTAATCTCCTCTTCTAAACAAAACTGCTCTTTTGCTCCAAAATCAATCACGTTTCCTGCAACAGCTGCTTTGATGGCAGTAAAGAGTTTATCTTCATTTTGACGTATTTTTTTCTCGATAAAGGGAACAAACTCCAAAGCTTTTTCTATGGAATTTTGTTTAATATGCTCTAAAGGGTCACATAAACCAGTCATTTGTGATAAGTATTCATAAACTTCTCTCGCAACACTAGGGGGTGTTTGATTAAAATTAAATGATGTTGACTTTTTTAAAACCTCTTTTTGAATCTTTTTTGCTAGTTTTTCATCCAGATTTAATACTGAAATGGCTTTGTCAATTTGTCCTACAATACAAGCAACACAGTCATTGGTTATATTCATTTTATCTTCCCATACATAAATTCACGAAACATCTTATCAAAAAAAAATTTAACCCCCCTTTTATGATAAACTTTTTTCTGTTTTTTTTAACTTATGTCATGGTTATGTCTACCATTCTAAAGGCTTCTTAACGCATATTTTAGTAACATATGCCCATTAATTTATTGCTTACAATGTCAATACACAAAGGAAAATTATGGGTTATTTTAAACTTAAAGAACATAATACCAGTGTTAAAACAGAACTAACAGCAGGATTTACAACATTTTTAACCATGATGTATATTGTTCCTGTTAATGGGTTTATTTTAGCAGATGCTGGATTACCAATGGATGCAGTAGTGACTGCAACAGCTATTATTACCATTTTAGCAACACTACTTTCAGGACTTTGGTCCAATACACCAATCGCTATGAGTGTTGGAATGGGACTAAATGCATACTTCTCATATGGTTTAGTATTAGGGATGAAAATTCCTTGGGAAACGGCATTAGGTATTGTTTTCTTATCAGGTATTCTGTTCGTTATTCTCTCTTTCACAAACTTTAGGGTTTGGATTATGACTTCAATTCCAATGTCACTAAGACGTGCGATTAGTGCGGGTATTGGAACTTTTATTGCCTTTATTGGTTTAAAGCAGATGGGAATGATTGTTAATAATGATGCGACGTTAGTTGGTTTGGGAGATTTTTCAAATACTAATGTATTTTTAGGAGCAATTGGTCTTGTTTTAGCTTTTGTCTTTTATGCTTATAGACTTAAAGGAGCATTTATTTTTTCTATTGCAATTACCTCTATTATTGGATGGATTTTTGGAATTGGTGAAGCTCCCAAAGAGTTTTTTGCAGCACCTGCGTCAATTGAACCAATTTTAATGCAGTTAGATATTACCAGTGCTTTAACCCTTTCACTTTTCCCTGTAGTTATTACTTTTTTAATTACTGATATGTTTGATACTCTTGGAACATTAACAGGTGTTGGAACACGGGCGAATCTTTTCCAAGAGAATAATAAAGATGATAAAAGTTTACAAAAAACTCTTGAAGCAGATGCTGTGGCAACAGTAGGTGGAAGTCTTTTAGGGGTTTCAACTACAACTTCATTTATTGAGAGTGCTAGTGGGGTAGAACAGGGTGGTCGTACAGGATTAACAGCAGTTTTTACTGCAGCATTTTTTATCTTAACTCTTTTTATGTTACCCTTATTCAAATCAATTCCTTCTAATGCAATTTATCCCGTGTTAGTTGTTGTTGGAGTTTTGATGTTTAGTGAGTTAGGAAAAATCAATTTTGAAAACGTTGATTTAGCAACAGCTGCTGGGGCATTTTTTATTGTATTATTAATGCCACTAACTTTTTCAATTACCAATGGAATTGCAGCAGGATTTGTTACTTATACTATTATTAAATTAGCAAAAAATGAAAGAGAAGACTTAAACTTAGGTGTTATTTTGTTAACACTCATCTCATTATTAGTTTTTGTTTTACAAGGATAATTATTGGCGCAGAAATATTATTACGGTTACGATGAGTTTAAAAAAGATACTCAAATCTTAGTAGATAAATGTCGGGATTATGAGCCTGATATTCTTTTAGGAGTTGCACGAGGAGGCTTAACCCTTTCTCACTTAATGGCACAAGCAATGAACATGCGGAATCTATATACGTTAAATTCGATTCATTATGAAGGAGAGTTAAAACTAGATAGTTTTAATATTTTTAACATTCCTGATATGTCCCATGCAAAAAGAGTACTTATTATTGACGATATTGTTGATAGTGGAGAGAGTATGCAGGAGATTTTTAAAGTATTACATGAGAAGTTTCCAAATACAGAATTTAAGCTTGCAACTATTTTTTATAAACCAACAGCCCTTTTACAACCTGACTACACGGTAAAAGAGGCAGATAAATGGATTGACTTCTTTTGGGAAGTTGATGTCGTATAGAGATTAGGTTTTCCTAATCTCTATATTTTATAACCAATCTCAATATTCTAATATTTTTAGTAACTTTTTATATCTTTGTGTGTATAATAATTCAAAATTATTTATCTAAGGTAATTCAATGACATTCATCGAGTTTAAAAAACTATTACTAGATGCAGAGTTAACAATCCCAAAATTTACAGCACTTATCAAAGTAAGTGAAAAAAATATTCAATCTTATAAAAAGAAAAAAGAGGTTCCAAATGCTATTGCGGCAGTTGCAGCTTGTTTTGCCAAGATGAATCAAGATGGTGTTGATTATAAAACTTTAATCACTGACTTGGAACTGACTAAAAAAGAGAAAAAAGGTTCTGGTTTTTCTGCTAAAAAGAAAGATAAAAAAGAAAAGTCTGAGAAAACGCAGTAGAATTATTTATTAAATAATTATTAACTTTTTTTTGATATACTTCCGCAAATTTTAGGGAGTATTTTTTGAAACTAACACAACATACTAAAAATTTTTTATTATTGGCTACATTGATGATGGCACTCTCAATTGCTATTGGTGCTTTTGGGGCACATGGCTTAAAAGCAATTGTTGATGAATCATTGATGAAAATCTATCAAACCGGTGTTCAATATCAATTTTATAACAGTTTAGGGCTTTTTGCTTTTGCTTTTATGACGTTTATTTTACCTTTATCAAAACGAATAGTCGTTGCAGGGTATATGCTTTTTATAGGTACATTGATATTTTCATGCTCATTATACATGTTAGTACTTTTAAAAGTTTCATGGCTGGGAGCAGTAACACCAATTGGTGGAACCTTAATGATAATTGCTTGGCTTTTAGCTTTTTTTACACTCGTTAAAGATTTAAAAATAGGAAGATAATATGACTGTAATGGAAAAAATTCAAGAAGTACGAGATGCCAAATGGTTTTCAAATCTTACGACTTTTATTATTCTTGCGTATGCTTCAGTACTGGGCTTTAAAACTATTGGTGAAGTTGAGACAAACTATGCACTATTTTTACAGTTTGCTGATGCTTTTGTTACGATATATTTTGTTTTTGAGATTGCCATTAAAATGATTGCAGAGAAACGTTTTATTAATTTCTTTAAATCAGGATGGAATGTTTTTGATTTTGTGATTGTTGTAATAACTCTTTTACCGTTAGAACAGTCAGGTTTTGCTGCCATTGCACGAACACTTAGGGTATTTAGAGTATTACGACTCTTTACCGCGCGTCCAGAACTTAAAGCAATCATTGATATGTTGATAAAGGCAATCCCTTCAATCATTGATATTGTTATTTTAATGTTTATTATTTTTTATATTTATGCTATTGTAGGAAATTTCTATTTTCAAGATTTACCATCAGGGTTATGGAAAGATTTCTTAGTTTCAATGTTAACGCTGTTTAGAGTACTCACTTTTGAAGATTGGACCGATGTTATGTATGAAGCCATGGAGGTTTATCCATGGGCATGGGCATACTTTGTAACCTTTGTTATTATTGCCGCATTTGTATTCTTTAATCTTTTTGTGGCAGTTATTATTGGTGAAATGCAAAAAATTCAAGAAAAAGATATGAAAGATGAAATTCACGAAGATAGTCAAAAGTTAGATGTTCTTCTTGAAGAGATGAAAAGCTTAAGAGCTGAAGTGAAAGAGTTAAAAAGTAAGAAATAACTAAACAAGAGAAAGTCTCTTGTTTAGGCTTAGTTTGTATTAAATGCACGATCGCCTGCATCTCCAAGACCTGGGCGAATGTAAGCATTTTCATCTAATCTTTCATCAATTTGTGCAATATAAATATCCACATCAGGGTGTGCATCTTGAACCTTTTTAATTCCTTCAGGTGCACCTAAAACATTGAGCGAAATAATCTTTTTAGCCCCTTTAGTTTTTAAATAATCAATCCCATCAATGAGTGAACCTCCTGTTGCAACCATTGGGTCAAGTAAAAGGACAGTTTTATCTTCTAGTGGTGGAATATTTTCATAAAAGAGTTTGCTCTCAGCAGTCTCTTCATCTCGTTTCATTGCTAGAAAACCACTTCTTGCATATGGAAGGGTTTTTAAAATACCGGTTAACATTGGCTCACCAGCTCTTAAAATTGGAACTAAAACAACTTTTTGAACCTCAATCATTTGTACATCTAAATGACCTTGCCAGGTATTAATATTTTGTGTAACGGTTGGAAAATCATGTAGGGCTTCTGCTGCAACAATACGTGCTATTTCTTCAATCGTTAATCTAAATTCATTGGAAGCTGTTCTGGTATCTCTTAAACGATTTACTAAATGCTTAACAACAACATTTGTACTCTCTTTATACATACAATATCCTTTTAATAAAAGTAAATAATATACCTATTTTTTATGAAATAAATATGACTTTTTAGACTTTTTGTCTTGAAATTCTTATATTTATAAAAAGCCCATTTTTTGGGACTTAAATTTGAAAATTTCTTATTAATTTTACTCTTTTTCACATTAAAAATTAATGGGCATATGTTACAATAAAAAAATTTAAAAAAAAGAGGTAAAATGAAACCTACAACTTATAACTTTCGGTTAAAAGATTCTGTTGTTGGGTTACAATTTCTGTTTGTTGCCTTTGGAGCATTGGTACTTGTTCCAATTTTAACAGGACTTGATCCTAACGTTGCACTTTTTACAGCTGGACTTGGAACCTTACTGTTTCAATTTGTCAATAGAGAGAATATCCCTCCTATTTTCTTAGCATCATCATTTGCATTTATTGCACCTATTTCTTATGGGGTAGCTACTTGGGGAATTGCTGCGACTATGTCTGGACTTGTGGCAGCTGGTTTAATGTATATGCTTCTTAGTTTAATTATACGACTTAAAGGAAGTGATTTTTTACATCGACTTTTACCAGCAGTGGTTGTAGGACCAGTAATTATGTCTATTGGACTTATTCTTTCTCCTGTGGCAGTAAATTTAGCTATGGGAAAAACTGGTGATGGAGCTGTTGAGTTAGTTCCAATGGAAACAGCCATGATTGTCTCTATGATTGCACTGTTTTCAACCTTACTTATTTCACTTCTTGGGAAGGGTATTTTTAAACTTTTACCAATTTTAGGTGGAATCATTATTGGGTATATTGCAGCACTGTTTTTTGGTATTGTTGATTTTTCAGCAGTTGAAAAAGCATCATGGTTTGCACTACCAAATTTTACAACACCAGAGTTAAAATGGGAAGCCATTATCTATATTTTACCAATTGCTATTGCACCAGCAGTGGAACATATTGGTGATATGTTAGCAATTTCTAATGTAACAAAAGAGGATTATTTAAAAAAGCCAGGGCTTAAAAATACCCTTTTAGGTGATGGTATTGCAACTTCTGCAGCATCAATGCTTGGTGGTCCTCCAAATACTACTTATTCTGAAGTTACTGGTGCTGTAACCATTACCAAAGCATTTAATCCTGCAATTATGACATGGGCCGCACTTGCAGCCATTGTATTAGCTTTTGTAGGTAAAATTGGTGGTGTTTTATCAACCATTCCAACACCAGTTATGGGAGGAATTATGGTACTTTTATTTGGTATTATTGCCTCAATTGGTATTGGAACATTGATTAAAGAAAAAGTAGATTTACAGTGTCCACGAAATATGATTATTGTTTCAATGATTTTAGTCTTTTCAATTGGGGGAATGACATTTAATTTTGGCGGTGTTGCTTTTAGTGGTATTGGTCTTGGTGCTATTATTGGTATAGTTTTAAATCTAATCTTACCACAACCTCGAAGTTAAGTCTTTTGACTTAACTTCACCTATCTTTTTTTCTTAATCTTATCTATTTTAATAATGATGACATCATAAATTTTCTATAATAAAACAAAAATTTTAGGGATAAAAAATGGCAAAAGAACATAGTTTAGATATTTCTGCAAAACTTGATATGCAAGAGATGCAAAATGCTGTTATTCAAGCGCAAAAAGAGATAGATAATCGATATGATTTTAAAGGTATTACAAAAGAGATTGATTTTAACCAAGGGGCTAAAACATTAACACTTATTTCATCAAGTGATAACAAAGTAGATGCGATGTATGATATTCTTATTTCAAAAATGAATAAGCGAGGACTTTCGATTAACTCCCTTGAAGAGAGTAAAAAGGAGGATAGTTCAGGTGGAAATAGAAAATATATTTATGCTATTATTGATTCTATTAAATCGGATGAAGCAAAACAGATACAAGTTGAAATTAAGAAGTTAAAATTAAAAGTAAAAGCAGTAAATCAAGGGGATGAGATTAGAGTAACAGGGAAAAATATTGATGACTTACAAACAATTATGCGACATCTTAAGTCCTTAGAGCTTAAATCACCTCTTGTTTTTGATAATTTTAGGTAGTGGATAAAAGAAGTTTTCTTCTTTTATCTTAGTGTGTACAATCTAATTCAATCGTAAATAAAGCACCTTTATAGTTTATTTTATTATACGTAAATGTTGTGTTGCTAACATAGATTTTACCTTCCATATGTTTGGTAATAATCTCTTCAGACATATAAAGTCCAATTCCTGTTCCTTGACTTTGATGTTTTGTTGTGAAGTATGGTTCAAATACTCTTTTCATTATCTCTTCTTCAATACCTCCTGCATTATCTTTAATCTCAATAAATATCTTATTCTCTTTTTTAAAGACATTAATAAATAGGAGTTTTGTATGTTCACATTTTTCAAAGGCATCTTTTGCATTATGAATGAGATTAATGAGTACTTGAATTAATTCACTTTTATAGCTATCAATTTCTATTTCTTCAATATTTTGGATAATTTCAATCTCATTGTTTTTTAATCGGGAACTGAGTAGTTTTAAAGTTTTATTTATAGCACTTTTTAAAGTGAATTTTTGTTGTTCTTTGTCAGGTTTAAAGAACTCTCTAAAGTCATCAATTGTTGTTGAAAGATATTGAACTGACTCTGTAATGTTATCCATTGAATCAATAAGAAGTTCATCGCTAAGTGAGTCCATCTCTTTATGAAGTTTTATTCCTGATGATGCAGTTGAAATCACAGATAAAGGTTGTCTCCATTGGTGGGCAATATTACCAATCATTTCCCCCATAGCAGCTAATTTACTTCTTTGTGATAATATTTCATACTGTTTTCTATTTTCATCTTCATGTTTTTGAATATCTCCCTTATACTCTTTAAATTTGTTTTCAATCATTAAAGAGATATAAAATGAAATAAGGGTAAAAATTGAAGTTAATATAAAGGCAATAACAATTAGATTTTTTAGATTGTTATTATACTGTTTTTCTAATTTATTTTTTTCTATATCTATAATTTTATTTGCATCATCTTTGTAAAAGCCAGTACTAATAACCCAACCCCATTTAGGAATTGTTTTTAAATAGATAATTTTAGCTGAAAGTAGAGTTGAATTTGGTTTAAAAAACTCTAAATAGACATACCCCTCTTTTGTGTTAATAACCTTTTCAATTTTTTTTATTGAGTTTATATCATTCATCTCTTTTAGTTTTTGAAGCGCATTAACTCCTATAAGTTTTTTATTAATATGGCTAATATAATTATTTTCACTATCTGTTACGATAAAATAGCTGTTTTCCCCATATCTAAACCGTTCTATTTGTTCTAAAGTTTGTTTTTTTATATCTTTTGTAAAGTCATCTATATATTCCCCTGTGCCAATATACCAATCTAATTCATCTAAACTTTTTATAAATCCAATTTTTCGGTACTCTTTAGTATCATTTTTAGACTTTCTCCAAAAATACTCTTGAAAGCCTTCCTCGTGTTTAGTTAAAAGTTCTAAACTCTCTTTTACAATGTAGGTACCTTTTATATCTTTGACATTGATAAGGTTTTTTCCTTCAAGTTGTGGAAGTAATGGGTGTACTATGTTGACACCTTTTTTATTGACAATAAAAAAATACCCTCGGTTATTGTTAAATCGAATACTTTTAATAGCAGTGCGTATGATTTGGGTAATCTCTTCTTTTGAGTGACTATTTTTATAATGATTATAGATGTCTGATGTGAGTTTATGAATTTCGTATGTTCTATCTTTTAGCTCTTTTTTTAATGCCTTTTCAGTACTTTTTTGTTCTCGAATAATATATTCATAAAGATTTTCAACCTGTTGTTTGACGACTTGTTTTTGACTCTTTATAAAGTTTTCTTGAATCTCTTCTTTTATGATTTTAAATTTATCTTTTTTTTCAAAATATAAAAATGTTGTTATTGCTATTGAAATACTTAGTACAAATATTGGTAAAGTGTATTTTATTATGGCTACGAGTTGTTTTTCATTTTTATATCTCATGATTATATTCTACTCTCTTTTTTTGGAATAATCAAACGATACAAATCTCTTATTTTTATAAAAAATCGGTAAAGATAGATGTCACTCCATAATGAAAAAGTTTTTCTTGCTTCTCTTTGTTATTGACAGTATAAACATTAACAATAAAACCTTCCTTTTTTAATAGTTTAATCAGTTTTTTTGTAGCTAAGCGTTGATTGATATGATAAGCATCAACATTGAGGTTTTTTAAATAACCAATCAGGTCTTTGGGATATTTTTCGTGGGCAAGTGCAGCCGTACAAAGTTTAGGTGCAAGGTGTTTAATACAACTAACATAACTGTGTTCAAAAGAGGAGATGAGTACATGGTTTTGGCGCTCATATTTATAGATTAAATCAATAATAATTTTAAACTGTTTTTGTGATAGGATATGACATTTGTTATACTTAATTTCAATATTTAATAAAAGATTTTTCTTTTGGGCAAGTTTTAAAATCTCTTCTAATTTTGGAATTCTTTCGATTCTTTTGGGTTGTTTGAGTCGTTCTTCTTGATAAAAAGGATCTTTTTTATAAAACCAGCTTGAGATATCAAGTTTTTTGAGTTGTTTATAGGTATAGTCACAAACACTGTAGGGTTTTTTAAACCCCGTGATTGTTTTTACATTGGAAGTTCTTAAGAGCTTATCATCGTGAAAAACAATAGGGATATTATCTTTTGTAAATTGAATATCAAATTCAATAAAATCACACTGTCCAATGGATTTTTTGATAGCTAACATAGAGTTCTCTGGATACAAGGCGCGGTAACCTCGATGTGCTGCTAAAAGGTGTTTTTTTTTAAAGTGGTTAAAAAATTTCATTGAGTTCCTTTAATGCTTTTTGGTATTCTATGAGGGTGGTATCATTCTGCCAGTGAAGTTTTTCTGAGACCATTTTTGTTACAGCAGCGAGTGTTTGTTTGGCTATTTTTTTATTGACAAAACCAAGTGCAGTGCGACGTAAGATGATATCTAAAGGTTTTTTTGCATACTCGTAAGTTATTGCATAATCAACTTCTGCTTCAATAAAAGCAAATGTTTTAT
The DNA here is from genome assembly GCA_964538295.1 of uncultured Arcobacter sp. Lineage (GTDB taxonomy): Bacteria > Campylobacterota > Campylobacteria > Campylobacterales > Arcobacteraceae > Arcobacter_A. The sequence goes on from CAZIES010000003.1 coordinate 39,253, forward strand.
GAAACTTATTTTGAAGACCCTTTTTTTGTGCAAGTTTTGCAACGTTGATAGCTTGATCACCATAGCGTTGAAGAAGTGCTTTTTTTACTTCATCATCAATTTTAAAGGGCATTAACTCTTTTAAGCTACTCTTTGATTGACTTCCTACAACTTTGTAAGCTTTTGTTTGGCATGGTTGTTTTTTAGGAAGTAGATTCTCTTTTATAATAAAATCCATCGTCTCTTCTGCCATTTTACGGTAGGTTGTCCATTTTCCTCCTGCAATTGTAATAAGGTGACTTTTTGAACTGAAAACTTTATGTTCCCTAACGAGTTTTGAAGTTGAATGTTTGGCTTTAAGTAAGGGTCTTAGCCCGATAAAGGAACTTAGAATATCGTTAGAAGTTAATTTTAACTGGAAGTTTTTATTTAGATGATGCAATAAATAGTCAATCTCTTTGTTAGAGATTTTGGGTTGTGCTGTATAGGTAGCTTTATTATCTGTTGTTCCTACTAAACAACTATTTTGCCAAGGGAGCATAAAAATAATACGATTATCTTCTGTTTTGGGAATTAAAATTCCCTTTGAAGAAGGAAGATACTTTTTATCAATGACAATATGAATGCCACTACTTAGTTGTAAAATATCATCACACTGTTTATTATCAAGTTTTCGTATCTTATCAACGGCATAACCACTGGCATTAATGACAACTTTTGCACTATATTGTGCGTATGCTTTTTCAATATGATTATAGGTTTGAACCCCACAGATTTTTTTATTATTGTATAAAAAACTTTTCACTTCAACATAATTTTTAACAGTAGCACCTTTCTCTTGTGCACTTTGAAGTAGAGCTATGACCATACGAGTGTCATTAAATGCACCATCTTTATAACTAACCGCGCCTAAAAGATTAGTAGGGTTAATATAGGGTTGTTGTAATAGTAATGTTTTTTTAGAGATAAATTGACTTTTTCCTATATTTCGAAGAAAAGATAAAAAATCATATAAAAGTAGACCCATACGAAAGTAAAGTGCTTGAAAAAAACTGTAAAGAGGTGTGAACAGAGTAACTTTATGGCTTAAGTGTGGGGCATTGTTTAAAAAATAGTAACGCTCTTTTAACCCTTCAATAACAAGGTTAAGTTGGGATTTGTTGAGTGTAAGAATGGCTTTTTCTAAATAGTGTACTCCACCATGAATAAGTTTGGTGCTTTTAGAACTTGTACCTGAAGCAAAATCATTTTTTTCAAGTAAAAGGGTTTTATAGCCTCGTAAAGTTGAGTCCAGTGCAATACCACTACCTGTTGCACCACCTCCAATAATAATAACATCGTATTCGTATGTACTGTTTTCCATAAAAACACTCCTTGTTACCTTTTAACTATAGCGATTATAGCTTTAAATTTAAATTTTGTTACAATCTAGTTTTATTACTTCATCAAAAAATAATATGAAGTAGTTCCACAGATAAACTTTAAAAGAGGCAAACTTATGGAATATAAAATTTTAGACAAAGATAATATTGTTGAGTACTTATATAGTATTGATTCAATCAAAGAGTACTTTTCAAATGACATATTAGAAATTGATGAAATAGGGGATGGGAATTTAAACTATGTTTTTATTATAAAATCACAAAGTAACCCTAAAAAAGCGTTGATTTTAAAACAAGCCGTACCTTATTTACGTTGTGTTGGCGAAGAGTATCCTTTAAGTAAAGAACGAATGACTTATGAGATAAGAGCACTTAGTAGTTTTGCACAAGTAACCAGTGAATATATTCCAAAACTTTATGATACTAATGAGCAGATGAGTGCGGTAATTATGCAGTTTCTTGATGTGCATATAATTATGCGAAAAGGAATGATAGAAAAAACGATTTATCCAAAGTTTGCAGACCATATTTCAACTTATTTAGCACAGAATCTTTTTAAAACATCATCTTTATATTTAAACTCTACACAAAAAAGAGAGCTTATTGATAACTTTAATGCTAATACAGAGTTATGTAAGTTAACTGAAGATTTTGTTTTTACTTTTGCATTTATGGAACATGAAACCAATGATGAGTATTCCCATGGTCATGAAATAGCACAGCAGCTTTTTTCAGATATGGCATTCAAAAAAGAGGTGTTAGCTTTAAAGTATAAATTTATGACGCAAAATGATGCATTGATTCATGGTGATCTGCATACGGGTTCAATTATGTTAAATGAAGAAGAGACCTTTGTCATTGATCCTGAGTTTGCTTTTGTTGGACCATTTGGATTTGATATTGGAGCACTTTTAGGAAATTTAACGATGTCCTATGTTTCTCATGTTGCGTTAAAGTCTGATAAGGCATATCAAGAGTGGATTATCAATACGATTGAAACGATCTTAGTGGAGTTTGAGACTAAGTTTTTAGAACTTTGGAATGCTCAAGAAGAGTCTGCATTATTGATTGATGGTTTTATTAGTGAAGTAAGTCTTCAAGAGTATAAAGAGGAGTTTATGCGGCAAATTTTACGTGATAGTGTTGGTTTTGCAGGGTGTAAAATGGCACGTCGTATGTTTGGAATAGCAGGTGTAGCTGATATTAGGGAAATTGAAGATAAAGAGATTAAGGATAGGGCGATTGGTATGACCTTAGAAATTGCAAAAGCGTTTGTAAAAAATAATAAAAAGATTGAGAATATTGAAGAAGTGATTACAATAATAAAGGATGTATGTTAATGAATGGTCAATACAGGGCATTTTGGTTAAATGAAGAAGGTAATGTTGAGGTTATTGATCAAACAAAATTACCTTTTATTGAAGAGACTATTGTTTTAAAAACTGCTGATGATGCAATTGTTGCTATTAAAGATATGATTGTTAGAGGTGCAGGTGTTATTGGAAATATTGGGGCATTGGGTGTTTATTTAGCTGTTAAAGAGGATGCTGATATTAAAGCAGTTGTCAAAAAATCAAAAGAGATACGTGAGTCACGTCCAACGGCTGTTAATCTTATGTGGGCAGTGGATATTATGCTTGAAGCACTTTTAAATGCCAATGATAATTTATTAGAAGTAGCAAAATCTACTGCAATTCAAATTTGTGATGAAGATAGCCAACGTAGTGCACAAATAGCCAATTATGGCGCTGATATTTTTGAAAAAATCATGAAAGAAAAAGGTAAAACATCGATCAATATTTTAACTCACTGTAACGCAGGATGGCTAGCTATTGTTGATGATGGTTCAGCTTTAGCACCCATCTATGAGTTAAAAAGACGTGGTGTTGATGTCCATGTGTGGGTGGATGAGACACGACCACGAAACCAAGGGGCAAACTTAACAGCATGGGAATTAACACAAGATAACATTAATCATACTATTATTCCAGATAATACTGGTGGCTATTTAATGCAGCAAGGTTTAGTGGATGTATGTATTGTAGGTGCTGATAGAGTGAGTGTTAATGGTGATGTTGCTAATAAAATAGGAACCTATCTTAAAGCATTATCTGCAAAGGATAATAACATTCCTTTTTATGTAGCTATTCCAGAAGGAACACTTGATTTTGATATTAAAGATGGTGTAAAAGATATTCCAATTGAGATGAGAAGTGAAGATGAAGTGAAGTATATCAAAGGATTAAATAAAGAGGGTGTTGTTGATGAATTATTGATTACACCAAAAACTTCAAAAGCTGTTAATTATGGTTTTGATATTACACCTGCAAGATTAGTCACAGGGTTAATAACTGAAAAAGGTATCTGTTTAGCGAATGAAGAAGCAATTAATAATATGTTTAAAAGAGTTATTTAGGTTTTAAAAGTATAATAAAATAATAGGTTGAAAGGAGAGATCTATGAATAATGATGATTTACACTATTTACAAAGTTTAACCGTTTTGTATGTGGAAGATGAACCAAAACTTCAAGAACAAGTCTCTTCTTTTTTTTCTGATATTGTTGGAACCTTTTATTTAGCCTCCAATGGAGAAGAGGGGTTAGCCTTTTATCAACAATATAAGGTTGATATTATTATCTCAGATATTACCATGCCAAAGATGAATGGTATTGAGATGGCTGAAAAAATACGTCAAGAAAATCGTCATATTCCCATCATTATAACCAGTGCACATAATAATAGTGATTTTTTTATCAAAGCTATTGAAATTGGTATCTCTCGATTTATTTTAAAACCTATTAATATTGAAAATCTTTTTGAAATTTTAGTGCAATATGCGAAGACTATTGCTTTAGCAAAAGAGAAAGCAAGTTTAAAAAATATTTTAGAACAGTATAAGAGTATTGTTGATGAAAAATCAATAGTTTCAAAAACAGATATTAATGGTATTATTACTTATGTTAACGAGCCTTTTGTAAAAATATCAGGTTATAAAGAAGAGGAGCTTATTGGAAAAAGTCACAATATTGTACGTCACCCTGATACGTCTCAACGCTTTTTTGAAGAGATTTGGAAAACCATAAAAGATAAAAAAGAGCTATGGCGAGGAAATATTAAAAATCGTAATAAAAAGGGTGAAAGTTACTATGTTGATAGTTTAATAAAACCTATTTTAGATTTAGATGGTAATATTTTAGAGTTTATTGCCATAAGAAATGATATTACTACCTTAGAGAATACAAAACGTTTTTTACAAAAACAGAATGTTAAAAAGAATACAACGTTAAAAGATGCTTTGAAAAACTTTTCACAATATGAAAATGTTGTGAATGAAAGTAATATTGTAACACGCACAGATACTCAAGGTATTATTACTTATGTTAATGATAAGTTTGTTGAGCTTAGTGGGTATAGCAAAGAAGAGCTTATTGGAAGTTCCCATAGTATAGTACGTCATCCTGATACCTTAGATGAAGTTTATGTTGATATGTGGAAAACGATACAATCTGGTAAAACGTGGTTAGGGACATTAAAGAATAGAGCAAAGGATGGTCATGCTTACTATGTCGATTCTGTCATTGCACCCATCTTTGATAAAAATAATGAGGTTTCAGAGTACATTTCAATTCGTCATGATATTACTTCCGTTGTCTCCTTACATGAAGAGCTAGAGGATACTCAACGGGAGATTATTTACCGTATGGGGGAGATTGGTGAAACCCGAAGTAAAGAGACGGGGAACCATGTTAAACGAGTTGCTGAGTACTCAAAACTTTTAGCAACACTGTATGGATTAACCCAAACTGAAATTAGTCATCTTTTTATGGCTTCTCCTATGCATGATATTGGTAAGGTAGGAATTCCTGATTCAGTATTAAATAAGCCTGGAAAACTCACCGCCGATGAGTGGGATATTATGCGTGAACACAGTGAAATTGGTTATAACATTTTAAAAACATCAAATCGTGAGATATTAAAAGCTGCTGCTATTATCTCTTTGGAACATCATGAAAAATGGAATGGAACAGGTTATCCAAAAGGTTTAAAAGAACAGCAAATCCATATTTTTGGAAGAATTACTGCCGTTGCAGATGTTTTTGATGCGTTAGGAAGTGATAGATGTTATAAAAAAGCGTGGGAATTGGATAAGATTTTAGAGTTTTTTAAAAATCAAAGTGGAAAACATTTTGAGCCAAAATTAATAGCGCTTTTTTTTGAACACCTTGATGAATTTTTAAGAATACGAAATAAATATGTGGATTAACTATAATGATTGATGATGGTGTTGTTAAATACTCTTTAGAGTTTACAAAGACGCATAAAGTTGCCCTTAACGAGTGTAAAAAAATAGAGAAAATACGTGAACGTCTCTTTTGTTTGAGCTTGATTGGTGCTTATGAAAATGGTATTGGATTTGGAAATATCTCTTTGCGCTATAAACAAAAAGATGCTTTTGTTATTACTGCTACACAAACAGGTGAGTTACCAAAACTTACCCCTGAGTACTACTCCTTAGTAAAAGATGTTAACTTTGAAACGTTTACAACAACGGCAATAGGTGTTTCAAAACCTAGCAGTGAAGCCATAACCCATGCGTGTATTTATGAATTAGATAGCCGTATTAATGCTGTTATTCATATTCACAATGAAAAACTGTGGCGGTTTATGTTGGATAATAACTATTTAAGTACTAATGATACCCCTTATGGAACACCTCAAATGGTTGAAGATGTGCGTGCAATCTATCAAGAAATTGACCCTATGCTTAATAATGCTTTTGTTATGAAAGGGCACTTTGAAGGTGTGGTTGTTTTTGGAAAAAGCCTTAAACAAGCAGAGAAAAAACTCTATACCTTAGTACAAGAACTTTTAAAGTAATATGACAATCTCGTGACGAAACCTCTAATATGTTTATTTAGAAGGCTTTGTTACAATTTCAAAAAAAGTCAAGGCAATTTTAATGACAATAACAAAAGAAGAACGTGATGCTGTTTATAAAACGATTTATAATCGACGTGATACAAGAGGAGAGTTTTTAACTGACCCTATTGATGATGAGGTAATTGCAAAATTATTAGATGCGGCACATCATGCGCCAAGTGTTGGGTTTATGCAACCATGGGATTTTATTGTTATTAAAGATCAAGAACTGAAACAACGTATAAAAGATGGTTTTGAAGTAGCTCATAATGAAGCTAAAGAGATGTTTTCAGGGAAACGTCAAGAAGTTTATAAGAGCTTAAAGTTAGAAGGAATAACTGAAGCTCCTCTAGGGATTTGTATCACTTGTGATAGAAGTAGAACAGGAGATGTTGTCATTGGACGAACGGCTAATTTAGAGATGGATTTATATTCAAGTGTTTGTGCAGTACAAACATTATGGTTAGCAGCTCGTGCTGAAAACCTTGGTGTTGGTTGGGTGAGTATTATTCATCATGAAGCTTTAAAAGAGGTCTTAAATATTCCTGACCATATTGTTCCTATTGCTTATTTATGTATAGGAAAAGTTTCTCATTTTCATGAAAAACCCGAGTTAGAAAAAGCAGGTTGGCAAGATAGAATGCCCTTAGAGGAGTTAGTACATTATGATGGATGGAAGAGTTAGTTTAATTAAAAGTCTTTTTGTATAAAAACTCCTCTTTGTTCATAAATAGAGGCTTGTAGAGATAATCGTTGTGTACGTTTTAAAAAATCCTCTAAAGTTTCACTCTTTTGATACGTTGAAATTCCAATATTAACTACAAGTGCCATGTTATGAGACTCTAGATGTTGATTTAGATTATCTATATTGTTGTGTATTTTATCACTGATTAACATCATATTTTCTGTACTCTCCCCAATAATAAAAATAGCAAATTGATTATTTTTTAATCGAATAAAAAAGTCGATACTTCTAAGAGTTGTTTTGATTTTATTGGCAATTTTTCGGATAATAATATTGACTTGTCGTAGACTAAAGTTTCTTAAAATATCATCAAGGTTGTTAATCGTAATAATAAATAGTCCAATAGAAATATTGCTATCACGATGATTAAGTGTAATGAAATTATTAATAGTATGTGTCATATACTCTTTTGTGTAAAATCCTGTTAAATCATCTTTGATTAACTCTTCAAACTTTATATTATGCTCTTTTTTCTTAGTGGTTTTGATGTCATCTTTTATGATACTATTAATACACTCTTCTATTTTTTGATAGTTTAGTGGCTTTAAAATATACCCTTTAGCTCCTTTTTGAATTGCTTCTAGAACATATTTATCATCGCTTAAGGAAGTGAGCATAATAATATTAGCATTTTTATCAAACTGTAAGATAGCTTCTAAGGCTTGAATACCTGATAAACCAGGCATATTGATATCCATAGTAATTAAATCAGGTTTATGCTCTTTATAAAGGGCTATACCTTTTTGTCCATTTTCTGCTGTTGCAACAACATTGTGGTTCATATAACTTAACATACGTGACAACATTTTTATAATGGTTTTAGAATCGTCTATTATTAAAATATTAATCATGATAAGCCCCTTTCTTTAGATTTTATCAACGTAAGAAAAAGTAACAATTAACAATATGAATAGTTATCCTTTGAAATAATTATAAC
>CAZIES010000004.1:0-1964 GCA_964538295.1 uncultured Arcobacter sp.
TACCCTTCAACTCCTAAAAAAGGATTGATTTGTAAAATAATAATAATAAAACCAATCCCTGTCATAAACCCAGAAATAACAGGATAAGGAATAAACTTTACCCATTTACCAATACCAATAAAACCAAAAGAGATTTGAATAAGTCCTGCAAGTAAAATTACCATCATTACTGCATTTAAGTCATTTTGAAAAGTAACAATTGCTGTTGCAGCAACAACTGTCATAGGACCAGTTGGTCCCGAAATTTGTGTACGCGTTCCTCCAAATAAAGAAGCAAAGAATCCTAAAATAATTGCACCATAAAGTCCAGCAATTGCACCAGCACCACTAGCAACACCAAAGGCTAATGCTAATGGCAAAGCAACAACAGCTGCAGTGACACCCCCCATGATATCATTCGTTAAGGCTCTCACAAAAACTCCTTATGGTATTAGGTTAACTCTCTTCATCCATATGTTCTTCATCTAGTTCTACACGTTCACCTTTTTTACGCGTAACAACATGAATTGGTGTTCCTTCAAAATTAATATTATCTCTTAAAAAATTAATCAAATATCGTTTATATGAAAAATGTAACAGGTTTGGTTTATTCATAATTAATGCAACTCTTGGAGGTTTCGTTTGAAATTGTGTGGCATAATAAATACGTAAATAAGCACCATTTGGACTAGGAAGGGCATGTCGAATCGTTGCTTCTTCTATTGTTCTATTTAATAATGATGTTGGTATTCGTTGAGCATAGTTTTCATAGATTTCAATAAGTTTATCTTTTAATCTATCGATACTTCGTCCAGTTTTAGCAGAAACTGCAATAATAGGAGCGTAATATAAAAACTTAAACTTTTGTCGAACTTTATCCTCTAACTTCTTAAAGGTATCCATATTTTCATCCCATTTATTTAAAACGATAATGGTTCCTAACCCATATTCATCAACAAGACCTGCAATTTTTTCATCTAAGTCCACTAACTCAGCTGAAGCATCTAAAACAACTAAAGCTAAATTTGCACGACTAAGCATATCTTTTGTACGCATTAAGGCATACTTTTCGATCCCTTCAATTTTACCACGTCGTCTTAAACCTGCAGTATCTACAAAGGTAATCTTTTTATCTTGATATTCAAAAGATTCATCAACAGGGTCAATAGTAGTACCAGCTATTGGAGAAACAACTGAACGTTCTTCTCCGATAATTGCATTTAAGATAGATGATTTTCCAACGTTTGTTCGTCCAATAATAGCAACTTTTAGATGTCCATCATCCTCTTGTTCCATTGGATTAAAACTCTGTTCATCTTCACTTAAAAACTCTTCTAAAGACTCTTCTTCATCTTCTGTTAATTCTAATGTCGGTTCTTCTTCAATCTCTGGAAGTTGATCTCTTAACCATTCAAAAAGTGCTCGAGTTCCTCTATCATGAGAGACTGACATACCAAAAAGTCGGTCATCACTAATACCAAACTCATAGAACTCCCATAACCGTTCTTTCTCTTTATCATTATCAATTTTATTAACAATGAGGGCTAGACTTTTACCTAAAGCTTGAAGCTCATAAAATAATTCTTTATCTTTATCATCTGGCAACTTTTTACCATCTACCATAAAAAGTATTATATCAGCCTCTTTAGCAGTATCAATAGCTTTTCTTTTTACATTTGAAAAAATAGCATCATTGGTTTCATCTATTCCACCAGTATCTAGCATAAGTGCCTCACGGTCCATAATTTCAACTTCATGCTTTCGTATATCACGTGTAGTTCCTGCTAAATCTGAAACAATAGCAATACGCTTTTTTGCAATCCTATTAAATAATGAACTTTTTCCAACATTTGGCTGCCCTACTAAGGCTATTTTAGTTAAATCTTCTCTGTTTGTATTGATGCTTTGCATTAAACTCTTATTATCCTATTTTATTTTGGCTATAACGGAAAAAAGGTACTAGCCAATATGACTAATACCTTTTC
>CAZIES010000004.1:2064-35807 GCA_964538295.1 uncultured Arcobacter sp.
GTAATCTTATCATGATGTCTTCTAAGTACTTTACAAACTCTATCAACTGCAATATCGATTGCTGCATATAAATCTTTATCTTTTTGTTTTACAACAACTGTATCTAAATTTGCAATATTCAACGTAAACTCAAAACTAAAAGCTTTTTTACCATGTTTCTCTTCTTGAGAAATAATTGAATTTACAGAAATAATATCTAAATTATATTTTTTAAATATCTCTACTGAACTATTAACGTAATCTTTAATTGGCTCAGTTAATTCTATGTGTCTTCCTACAATACTTGTATTCATAACATACTCCTTTATCCTTATTAATTAAAGATATTATAACTAAGCAATCTTGAAATAATGATAATTATGTTTAATAAGGTAAAAAGAATTTAAGAATTTAATTAACTCTTAAATTTAAATAGATTGACAATTATGAAGATTCAGAGGCAATAATCGCTTCTAATGCAGAAAATTCATTCTCCATTTGTGTGATTATTGTTGTATACTCAGCGAACTGTGCTGAAAGTAGTTCATATTTCTCTGTTATTCTCTCTTCTTGATATTCATAATCATCCTCTAAATTTTCAAGTTGTTCTGTTAAATTATCCTCAAGGGCAGTTATAAGTCCATCATAACCATCTAAATCATCTAAATAAGTCTTAAGTTGAGTTCCTATTCCCTCTTTTTCTGCGTAGCCAACAAAAAGCTCTTTTACATCTTCATAATTATTATTTAAAGCCTCTGATAGTTCAGTACTATCAACCGTCATATAACCATCTGTATCAAAAGATAACCCATAAGCAAAAACACTCTCTTCATCATCAAGTCCGTAAGTTGAAAAAAAGATTTCTTTAATACCTGTCATTATAGTTCGAATAGAACTAGTATCAGAGATAGTAGCTAAGGTATCTGCATCTTCATCTGCATAAATATAAGAATCTACAATATCCACAATTTCATTATACTTTGTTGCAATAGCCTCAACTGATTCTACAATGAGGCTATCATCTCGCTCAAGACTAATAGAAGAATCACCTAATTCAACAGCTTGAACGCTTAATCCATTATCCATACTAATAATATTGGAAGATAAATCATAATCAACACCATCAACGGATGCTAACATATTCTGTGCACTTAACACATGACTACTTTCATCTTCAAATCCTAAGTCAATTGAAGTTTGAGAGATGCTAATAGCATTCGCTAAACCACTATCACTACTTTTAACAATTATTCTATAGGAATCATCACTAACTTGTTCTAAACCAATATCTAGCTTTGTATAGTTATTCATCTCACTAACTAGTTCCTCGTAAGTTTTACCTTCTGTTGAAAAATCATAGGTATCCTCTCCTATTGTAATACTCAAAGTACCACTACTCATTTCCTCTTCAATGTCAGTGATTATATTCGATTGGTAAACATCTTTTTGAGCAAGTTGAGTTACTGTCACACTAATAGTCCCAGCCTCAAGATTACTAGTATCTGTCGCATCAAAAACAGCTGAACTTCCCGTAGTTGAACCTGTCATCTCATCAAAAATATTTGTATCTGAAGTATATAAATCAAAATCTGTAACCAAATCTAATAATTCCATCATTGCTGCTTCTATTTCATCAACCGCTTCAATTTCAAGTTCTTTATTCTCTATATCTGTAGTAATTGGATCTAAATATGCTGTCTCTTCTGAACTTTTTAACTGGTCAATTAAAGCTTGATTTAAACCTGTACTACCACTACTTCCTAATCCTAAAATTCCATCAGCCATAACCTCTCCTTTACATATTTAATAGGGTTTGTAACATTTCATCAATTGTTGTAATTACTTTTGCATTGGCTTCATAAGCTGCTTGATACTGCATAAGATTTATCATCTCTTCATCACTATCAACTTTGGTAATTTGATCATAAGAGCTTTGCAATGAAATATTAATTGCTTGTTGAGTATCAAGTTTAAAGTCCATACCCTCTTTATTAGAAGCTATATCAACACGAAGTTCTTGAAGACTTTGACTAAAAGATTGTAAGGAGGAACTATTATTAGAGTCAATATTAATATCATCTTTCCATTGTAAGGTTGAGAGGTAGTCCAAATCATCTTGGGTTAAACTATTAACAGTAGAACTATTAAACTCCATACTCATTACACTACTTCCAGAGAAAAGATTTATGCTATTTATTGCACTCGTTCCTGTATAAGTTTGTGTAGTATCATCGCCGTACAGATAACTATCACCTTCATTAACATAAGATGCTGTCATATCAACTAAAGCATAAGCAATGTCATCTAAAGCCTGTTTATAATCACTTAAAACATTATTTCCGCTATTAGTTGTTAAGTTTTCAGTAAGTGCCTTTAAACTTCCGGAACTAAAACTTAACTCCTCATCCAACACTTCAATATGAACATCATTAGTAGCTTGAGAAGATAAACTTTCACTCCTTGAGACTTTAGTACTACTATCTTCTAAGACAATACTCAAATCAAAAGAAGAAGACTCCCCTTGAGTATTAGATTCAATAATTAGTTTTCCATAACTATCAACAGTGGCAGTTAATGTATCATTTAAAAAGCTATCGCTATTTATAGCATCAGCAATTTGTTGTTTAACATCCCAATCACTTAGACCTGTTGTATCTGCTGTGATGGAAACAGTGGTAGTATTATTAAGAGTCAATGTAATCGTGTCACCAGTTATAAAGTTACTATCATCAAGTTGCGTTGTATCATATATATCCTCTTGAGTAGTAGGTGATTCAACAACTTCAAATTCATAAGATTGAGTATTATTAAAAATCGCTGTTTCACCTGCAATCTCAAGCTTATAATACTCACCATTAGTTACTTTAATATCCACATATGAAGCTAGCTCTTTTTCTAAAGAATCTCTTTTATCAAGTAATTCAGGAGAAGTTCCATAAACTAAAATATCTTCATTAATAGCAGTAATTTCGCTTAGAAGATTATTAACACTATCAACTTCATCATAAACTTGTGAATTTAAAGAGGCTTCAAGGTTTTCAATATCACTATAAAGATCTTGCATATTTGATACTAAAGTTTGTGCACTCTGCTCTAAATTAGCTTGATAAATAGCGTTACTAGGATTTGAACGTAAATCTTCAACTGCTTGAAAATAGTTATCTAAATCTTTAGATAACCCACTATCTTCAGTTTCTGTAAAAATAGTCTCGGCTAAGCCATAAATATCTGAAGCCTTATCATAATAAGACTCCATTGATGATTCATCGACAATCTTTTTAAAAAGGTACTCATTTGTTTGTCGTTCAATTGAACTAATCTCAACACCATTTCCATAACTATTGTCATCATAATGAACTTCACTCAAGTTTGCTACACGCTTAATATAACCTTCTGTATTCTCATTGGCTATATTATTCATTGTATTTTCAATAGCTATTTGAGAAGTACTAAGTCCTGACTGAGCTGTTCCTAAAGTGTTTAGCATAATAACTCCTTTAAAAAATACGTGTTACATCTTTAAAATTAATTAAAGTTGTTTCACTATCTAAAACATACTTTTTATCAACCATATCAACACCTAAAACCTCTCTAGCAACTAAATAGACTGTATCATCACTACCAATTTGAATAGAATGAACATTAAACTGCTTGGGCATACCATCTTTAGCTAACTCGCCATTTTCAATCACTTTTTCAATTACATTTACAATATTTAAAAGAGTGTTTCGTGCCATTGTCTTTTTTATATCCCGTAACATATTCTCTAAAGCCTGCACGTTGGTCTCATCTAAGTTAGTGCTATAGAAATACTCTTGGCAAGTGATAATATCTTGTTCTAAATCTTGAATTTCATGTAAACTTTGTGTTGTTGTCGTTGTTGTCATTATTTATCCTTTATAAAAAGTTCACTAAAGAGAGTGAATTTACTTTTGAAATAGTTGAATACAAGGCAGAATAAGTTGTTTCTAAGGCTTGTGCTTGAATAGCAGCTTGAGTCAAATCTGCACTCGCAAAATCTTGGTACAGCACTTCATAATGAGTGATTTTTGATGAGGTTGAAATCGAATAATTCTCAAAGGAAGCATTTTTTGCACCTAACACTGCATGAGCAGTATTGATTGAATCAAATGCACTCTCCATTTTTTCTAAACTTGCACTCAAAATATCTCGTGCTTCATCTTCTGTGATGGCATTACCATCGCTATCTTTACTATCTAAGGCATTAATTATCTCATCAAGAACATCAAAGTAATTTTGTTTTGCTTCAATAGTGACATCTTCACTATTCGCAAAAGAGTATGTTGAAGGTGTCGTTCCTAAGTCAGTTACATTTTGATAACTATTTGAACTGTCACCATTTAGATAAATCCTATCATTATCAACTACTCCATCACCATCATAATCAACAAACATCCACTCATCTCCATTAGAATCAAGAAGACGTTCACTTTCACTAAAAGTCATGGTATCACCTAAAGAGGCCTCATCCGTCGTATAAAAAAGAATATCAAAACCATTAGAACCTTGTTCTTTATAAAGATTATCATCAACTAATGTTGTTTTATAATCACTATTTCCAACATAACTAACGTTACCCTCACTATCCATCTCAAAAGGTTGAACACTTGTACTAGACCCAGAAAACAGATACTGTCCAGACATCTCTTCATTAGCAAGATTAAAAATAGTCTCTTTCATGCTTTGCACATTTTGAGACATTGCAGATTTAGTATCCTGATTAATACTTGCATTTAAAGCCGTTAGGACTTCAGAAGTAATAGCATCCATCGTTGTCTTCATCTCTGATATGGCGCTATCACTACTATCGTTAAAAATTGTAGTTTTTTCCAATTGAGTGGAAATACCTTCATAAGTTTTAATATTATCTTCAATATCCAGAATATAAGAATAAAGTTTAGAATCATCACTACCATTATCAAGAGCTTTACCTGAGCTCATTTGATAGTTCACCCTTATATTTTGTTGATTGAGAACCTCTAGTTGATAAAGAAGCTTACTATCCATACTAACCATAACAGACTCCTAAACTATCGTTTTAGTTGTATCAACGTTGTAAGGATTTCATTAGCAGTAGTAATAGATTTTGCATTAGCTTCAAAGGCTCTTTGAAAAACCATAAGATTCACTAAACTCTCGCTTAAATCTGCTGTACTTAACTCTAAAGTACCACCCTCAATCTCTGCTGCTTTGTCATTATTTGTATTATAAATAGGATCACCACTTGTATTTGTAGCTTCTAGTAGATTATCTCCTACAGGATTCAACCCAATATTGTTATTAAATAAAGCAATAGAGACTTGCCCCACTGCAAAATCTACCCCATCTTGTTTAATAGTAATCACTCCTGAATCATCAACAGAAAATTCACCAAAAGCACTATCTGATATTCCTAAGGTGTCTAACGTAAGTTGTAAAGAAGATTGAGAAGTCGTTTGATCTAAAGAGGTAACAATTTGCATAAACTCTGCACCTGCACCACTATTAATACTATACTCAGCATTTTTCTCTTTAGTATAAGAAGTGCCAGAACTATCATCAGTAAAGACTATCTCACCACTAAACTCTTCTCCTGTGGTTTTAGACTCTATGACTAATTCACCATTAATAATATTGGCTTCAACTTCTAAACCTAAATTGGCATCTGTATTAATAGCACTTGCTAAACTTGCCATCATCGAGGCTTCATCATCACTTGCAAGAGCTGTTACAGTAACTGTTGATGTCCCTATTGTAAAAGAGATGGTATCATCAGTATCAACACTTATTGCCGTTCCGGTATCATCTGAAAAAATATCACTTGAAGTATAAATATCACGCTGTTTTCCGGCAACTGCATCTTTTAATGCTTCCATAGCACTCTCTACTGCAGCTTCCCCTGTTCCTTGAACCGCAATGGTTTCAGTTGTACTTGTACCTGGATTAGTCACCGTTCCAGATACTTCATAAACATCTCCAATAGTAAAAGACTCCCCAGGAATGATGGACTCAATTTTAATCGTACCATTATAAACATCACCTACACTGGTTGAGTCATTTAAAGAACTATCTACCATCGTAGCTTTAAGTCCAGTAATATTTGAAATCTCATCCGCTAACGCTTTATAAGTTGCATCCCTACTAGCTAAAATGTTATACTCTTCAGTCGACGTTGTACCATTTCCATCTAAATCTGTAGTTACTCCAGAAGCATCAATAGAAGAAATATAATCTGTTGAAGCCGTAGTCTCTATATAATTTTGAGATATCTTATTTCCATCAATGTAAACATAAATTTGATCCCCCTCACTATCAAGTAAACTATCGGTACCACTTGGAAAATCTATAGAACTTATTTGTGCAATCGAGGGAGTTGATAAACCATCTGGTTCTATGGCAAAGTCAGATAATGCACTATTATAATTTGATATTAATGCTTCAATATCAGCAATCTTTGTTGATTGAGTTTTATATCCAGCTCCGCTAAAAACATCACTTGAATCTGCTTTTGCACTACTTGTATAATCTGTCATTTTTGCAGCATAGGTATCAATACTTGTTGGGTATTGCACAATTTGATTTCCTGCTATAAGTGTGTAGTCATTTGTAAAAGTTGTTACATTAGAGTTTGTAGAGGTTACATCATTTTGAGCATCAATGGGGCTAATAGCCCATCCTTGAACTTCATTGCCAGAAGAGTCTTGAAGCGTTCCATTATCACCCATACGAAAATTTCCAGCTCGGGTATAATAAGTTTCCGATGTTCCATTTGAATTAGCACTTGATACGGTAAAAAAGCCATCTCCACTTAATGCCATATCATATTCAACACCAGTTAGTTGTAAGTTTCCTTGTACATATTGCTTTTCAGCATTTTGTACGGATGAACCTTTACCAATACTATCTTGATACATCTGATCAGCAAATGAGACCCTTGAAGACTTGTAACCAATCGTGTTTACATTGGCAATATTATTTGATTCATTATCTAAAGCAGTTTGGGAAGTTGATAATCCAGAAATTCCTGTCCATAATGCACTAATCATGATAAATCCTTTATGATTAAATCGATGTTTCCATCAAGATAATCATAAAGATTACAAGTAAATAAAGGGTGTTAGTTTTCTAACAAAAGGTAAGTCTTTATTAATACAGATAATAAAAAACAACCCTTTGTAACATTAGTAAATATGTGTAATATCTTCATAAGATATATAAGACAACTCACTGCTATAAACAATACTTTGATCTGTACTGAAATCAAGTTCAATACCACTTTGAGACAAGCTAGAAGAACCATTACTTACGGCAATTACTAATTGTTGTTGACCATCTGCTGTTTCAATAACATCTGCACCTATTCCATCAATTGCTGCAATTTCTTCAGATAACTCTTCATAAGACTTTCCAGCAGTCAAAAACTCATACGTCACACCATTAGAGTTAGTAAGTGAGAGACTATCTGTTTCATCACTACTACTATTTATAGAACTAGCATCATCAACCGGCTCAAAATAATACATATCATCGTACCCTAGTATCTCATACCCCTTAAGGTAAATTGTACCATCCTCACTTTGTACTGAGGATACTTTATACTGTGAATTTTCTCCTGAACTATTGGTACTTCCATCTTCTACAATATGTCCTATCATATTGGCAGAATTTGATAATGCCGATTGTGCAAAAGAGACTGATAAAGCTTCCATAGACTCTGTCATTGCAATATTGGACTCCAAGGTTGAAAGTTGCATTTGATCGTCCAACATAGAACTTGAATCAACAGGACTAGTTGGGTCTTGCAAAGATAATTCTGTTAACATTAAAGTAATGAAATCCTCATTTGTTAATTCATCATTACTAACAGCTGTAGTATATGCATTTCCATAAGCATCGGTAGAACTAGTTACCGATGCCGTATCGACTGTCGTTGACATAGTTACTCCTTTAAAGTTTTAAGTAACTTTATCACTATAGATACAATAGGTGGTAAGTTTAAGTAAGAAAAGGTAAACGTAGATTAACAAAAAATAATTTGTCAAAGATAGAGTTAAAAGGTAATATAAAAGTTATGATAATTATCATCATAAGTATAATGAAATTTGAAGCCATGTTTTTTAATGATATTAGACGTTATATATAAACCTAATCCTAAACCTTTATCTATGGATTCATACTCACGATTAAATGGTTTTAAATACTCATCAAAATTTTTTTCAAGCATCTTACCTCTATTTTTAATCAAGATATGCTGTTGGGTAATAAATATTTCAGGGTTTCCATTTGTATTATATTTTATTGCATTATCAATGAGATTTTTTAACGCAATAGAGAAAAGTTCAAAATCAACGTTAATGACAACATCAACACTATGAATATCAACCTTGGTTTCATCTAAAAGTAAAATATCTAGGGATTGATCAATAAGATCTACCACCCTAAACTCTTTTTTATTGAGAATAATATAACCAGAAGTTAGCTCCTCAATTTTAGCAAACTCTCCTAAAAGGTACTCTAAACGTAAAAAAGCTCTTTGTAAAATCTCTTTTCGTCTACTCTCTTGTAAGGTATCTGAAATCAACTTTCCTTTTGCAATAGGGGTTTTAAGTTCATGCATAATATTTCGTAAAAAAAGATTTCTCGATTCTCTTAACTCTCGTATTTTTAATATTGCACTATTAAACTCATTAGAGACTTCTGAGATTTCATCTTTACCTTTAGTTTTAGTACAAATATCAAGGTTACCTTTTGAAAATTGAGTAATTTCATTCTTTAGTTTTTTTAAGGGTTGTAGTTTTCGATATAAAAAAATATAAAACCATAAAAGTGAACCATCAATAACAGCAGTTAAAATATAACTATACTGCTGAATATTACGGCTTGCATTTTGAAAAGTAGAGATATCTTTTAAAAATATTTCCCTTGGAAGAGTGCCTCTTGGTGGTCTAGGAGGTCTTTTGGCTTTTTCTAGAACTTGCACTCTTTGATGAAATTTATCTATATCTACTTTAAAATCTTTTTTTAATATTTTATCCAGTAACGCTTTATTAGGAGGTGGTGGTAAAGCAGAAGGTTTTGAAATATGAACATACTTATTATTCTTATAAATATCAATCTTTAAAAACCGCTCATCAAAAATTCGTTTGCCATTTAATTGAACTTCTTCATACTCAATAGTTGATGGAATCAGTTCAAAAGATTTTGCATGTTCAAAAAACCTATCAAGGTGCCATCTTTCAGTATCTGCTTTATTATAAAGTTTTAAAACGTTGAGATATCTTTGGGCATTAAAATTAACAAACTTACTACTACTCATTTTATAATTCAAATACAAAAAAGCATTGATGAGTATAAATACAGTAACAAAAATAACTGTAATAGGGAAAAGTAAAGAGTGTTTATTAATTAATAAGTTTATACCCTACTCCTCGTATAGAGATTATATGTTTAGGTTTTCGTGAATTCTCTTCAATTTTATTACGTACTCGTCCAATAAGAACATCAATACTTTTATAAGAGCTCTCATATCGTATTGATTCAACATTGGTCAAAAGCTCTTCTCTAGATACTACTAAGCCAGACTTTTTAATCATATATGCCAAAATATTATACTCAGCATTGGTTAAATCTAAAAGCTTGCCATCTTGAAAAACTTCCATTCGTTCCTCATTATATTCAAATACCCGTTGAATCTCTTTTTGCGGAGTATCTTTTTTATGAATCGTTAAATTACAACGTCTTAGTATAGATTTAATTCGCATAATTAACTCTTGAGTATCATAAGGCTTTGGCATAAAATCATCAGCCCCATACGTAAAACAAGCAACTTTATCCCCAATATTTGCCCGTGCACTTGAAATAATAATGGGAGTATGATATTTTTCACGAATCATTTGGCAAACATCAATACCATCAATATTGGGTAAGGATAAATCTAGAATAATCAAATCATATTTTTGAAGTCGAAGTGCAGAAATACCTAATTCTGGAGTTTCATAATTTGTAACTTTTATATTATATTGGTCTAAATACTCAATTAGAATCTCCGCTAATTCTAAATCATCTTCTATCATTAATATATTTATCACAATTACTCCTTATTTACAAAAGCAATTATAATATAGTAGAGTAAATGGAAAGTAACAAAGTAACAGAATATCTAGAAGCTAAATTAAAATTTCTCGATTTCCTTTAGCATTAGCTTCAGATAAAACACCGGTAGTTTCAAGCTGCTCAACGATAGTTGCTGCTCGGTTATAACCAATACGAAGTTTTCGTTGAATATAAGAAATAGAAGTTTTTTTATCCGTTAATACTACAGCTTTAGCATCTTCATAAAGCTCATCCAAATCACCAATTTCACCAGATGCAGAAGCGGAACCAGAATCAGTTTTTTGTTTCACAAAATTCATATCATATTCCACTTCTTTTTGTTCTTTTAAGAAGTTAACAACTTGCTCGATTTCTGTCTCTTTTGACCAAGGAGCATGAATACGTACAAGTCCAGACATTCCAGGAGGAGTAAAAAGCATATCACCACGTCCTAAAAGAGATTCTGCACCTAAAGAGTCTAAAATAATTTTAGAATCAACTTTTTGACCTACTTTATACGATAATCGACTTGGTAAATTTGCTTTAATTAATCCTGTAACAACATCAACAGATGGTCTTTGTGTTGCTACAATTAAGTGAATTCCTGAAGCTCTTGCCATTTGAGCAAGTCGTGCAATAGAGAGTTCAACCTCTTTACCACTGGTCATCATTAAATCAGCTAACTCATCAATGACTACTACAATATAAGGAAAAGCTTCATAGCCCTCTTTTTTTGCTTTGTCATTGTAGTTTTCAATATTTTTTGTTTTAGTTTGACTCATGAGCGTATATCGACGCTCCATCTCACCCACCATATTTGCTAATGCATTAATAGCTTCAGTAGGTTTTGTAATAACTGGTGTAAGTAAATGCGGAATATCATTATACATTGAGAACTCAAGCATTTTTGGATCAATCATCACTAGCTTTAAATTATCTGGAGAGTTTTTATAAAGCAATGATAAAATCATCGCATTAATTCCTACTGACTTTCCAGAACCCGTAGTACCAGCTATAAGTAAATGAGGAAGCTTTTTAAGATCAGTTACAAAAGGTTTACCCACAATATCTTTTCCTAAAACCATCGTTAAAGGAGATTTTGCATTTTGAAAAATCTCACTCTCTAAAAGCTCTTTTATGTAAATCGTTTGTAAATCATCATTAGGCACTTCAATTCCAACTACATCTTTTCCTGGTATTGGTGCTTGAATACGGATTGTTTCAGCTTTTAATGCCATAGCTAAATCATCTTGAAGATTTAAAATTTTAGAGACCTTTACATTTGGTGCGGGTTTAAACTCAAAGGTTGTAACAACAGGTCCCGTATAAGTTCGAACCACATCTCCTTCAATTTTAAACATTAGAAGTTTATCTAATAAATCAGAAATTTTTTGGTCAATTAAATCTTCATTGATTTTTGATTTTTTCTCTTTAGGAGCACTTTGAAAAAATTTCGTTGGTGGAAGTTGAAAATCTTTAGGTTTTTCCATCACCCCTAGCTCTATTTCATCTTGAAGTTTTTTATTCTCTTCTAATTCCTGAACAATAACAGAATGAGGTTCCTCTTTAATCTCATCACTACGCTCATCAATAATCTGTGCTTCTTGAATTATCTCTTCAATAATAGGTTTTGCAACTTTTGACTCTAAAGACGAAACTTCATTTGTTTCAATAAGAATTTCTGCAGTATCCCCTACTTCTTTTACAATGACATTTTGTTCAACTTTTCTTTTTTCACGCTTTTTTGAAGACTCTATCTTTTTTGGCTTTTCAACTTTTGGTCGATTGAGGGTTGACTCTTTAGCTTTTACTAAAACATTTTTAACACTAAATTCACTCTCTTCAGTAAATACAATATACGTAGCAACTAATCCAATAAGTACAATCATCCATAGCCCAGCATTTCCAATAAAAGGACTAAGCTCAGCAACTATAATATTACCAATCTCCCCAGATAACACATCTTTACCTACTGCTAAAGATTGAAAAATAAGTAAAGTAAACGTTAAAATTACTAAAATTAGCAGCTTAATATAAAAACTTGTTTGAAGTTCTTTTTTAAAATTTATGACATATAAAGGGTATAAAAAAAGTCCAAGATAAGCATAAGAGAGATATCCAAAATATTTATGAGAGTAGCTTGCAAAGATTGAACCTATTTGCCCAACCGTCTCTTTTGCAGAGATAACTGTTGCATATTCAAAATAGACAATAATAAAAAGAAAAATAAGTGATACAATTTTTTTAACTATTTTAAACCCTTTACTTTAAAAGTTTTGCTATACGACTTTGAAGTTTCAACCACTTTCTGTGTTCAAATAGAGGAAAACCAGCCCACTGTTTTTTAGGTTCTTCAATAGTTTTTGTCACACCACCTCGTGCAGCAATAGTTGTAAAAGGTGCAATTTCAAGATGTCCTGCCGTTGCACTTTGACCACCCATAATGACATATTCATGAAGTGTTGTTGACCCAGAAAGTCCCACTTGACCTGTAAGAATACACCCTTGTTTTAAAATACAGTTATGAGCAATATGCACTAAGTTATCTATTCGCACTCCATTACCAATAATGGTTGATTTAAAAACAGCTCTGTCAATTGTAGTGTTAGCACCTATTTCCACGTCATTACCAATAACAACATTTCCATTTTGATAAATTTTAATATATTTCCCTGCTTTATTTGCAAAGCCAAAACCATCACTTCCAATAACAGTTCCTGAGTGAATAATAACATCACTACCAATAGAACAATCACGGTAAATAGAAACATTTGGATAAATTATAGTATTACTTCCAATAGAGACATTATCACCAATATACGCTCCACTCATTATGGTACAATTATCACCAATAGAAGAATTTTTACCTAAATAAACATTTGGCATAATCGTACACTCTTCACCTACTATACACTCTTCGCCTACAGTCTCAACAAGCTTTGGTGCAAAAAGTTTGCTCAAAACTGCTAAATTAACATAAGGTTCATCACAAATTAAAGCAATCGTACCAGAAGGAACATTTTTAGCAAACTCTTCTTTGACTAACACCGCAGCAGCTTGCGTTTTCTCTAAATCATTAATATATTTTTTATTTTCTAAAAATGTTACTTCATTTTTTGAAGCGTCAAGTAGTGTATTTAATCCTGTAATTTCTATTGTGTTATCACACTCTATTTGGAGAGCTTGGCAGAGTTCATTAAGTGTCAATTTTTATCCTTCTTAAAAAAGATAAGAGAAAATTCCCTTATCTTTCCATTGCTACAATACCACTTCGTACAACTTCAAGTGGATTAAATTTTTGCATTACTTTAATAAAGTTTGCAATTCGTGATGCTGAGTCTGTTGCACTTACTATAATAGCTTCATCCGTTACATTCTGAATGCTTCCATGATATGCTCTTGCAATAACATCAATATCACTTAAGTTATTATCAATTGAAAATTTCATTAATACCGTATCTTTCTCAACCACATTTTTATGTTCATTTACTTTTAATACAGGAATTAATTTATTTAACTGTTTAACAATTTGATCAATAATTCGTTTATCACCTGTTGTGACAATCGTCATTCTAGAGTACTGGCTTCCTTCAATTGGAGCAACGGTTAAAGAATCAATATTATAACCGCGAGCTGAAAAAAGTCCAACAATTCGAGATAATACATTGTGTTCATTCATCACAATAACAGAGATAACTTGTCGTGTTGTTTCAGTATCATAGTAGTGATTAAAATTATTCATTGTTATCTCCTATTAGTGTCATTTCATTCAAGGCATGTCCATTTGGAACCATTGGTAAAACTTCCTCATTTCTATCTACAATTACTTCAATTAATGCAGGTTTCTTTGCTTTAACCGCATCTTTCAAGGCTTTATCAAACTCCTCTTTTGTGTGTACCCGATAACCATTTGCGCCAAAGGCTTCTGCAAGTTTTGGAAAATCTGGTTGAGCAGAAAGGTCAGTTTGGGAAATTCTATTCTCATAGAACATTGTTTGCCATTGTCGTACCATTCCAAGATAATTGTTATTTAAAATAATATTAACTACTGCTAAATTATTCTCTACACACGTCATTAACTCTTGAATATTCATTAAAATTGAACCATCACCAGTAAAGTTAATCGAAACTTTCTCAGGAACTGCTTTCGCAACCCCCATAGCACCTGGTAATCCAAATCCCATAGTTCCTAAACCACCAGAAGTATTAAACTGTCGTGCGAATGCAAATGGATAAAATTGTGCTGTCCACATTTGGTGTTGCCCAACATCTGTTGAGATAACTGCTCTATCACCTAGGATTTCACCAACACGTCTAATTGGCCATTGTGGTTTAATTTTTGTATCAGAATCAATAAATCGTAAAGGCTGTTTCTCTTTGTATTCATGTAATAAAGCAACCCAATTAGTATAATCATTTACTTCAAGTTCTTCTAAAGATGCAAGCATTCCTTGAACAGTTACTTTTAAATCCCCAACAATTGGGAAATTTGTTGCAACAAGTTTTGCAATGGTTGCAGGGTCAATATCCACATGAATTACTTTTGCTTTTTTAGCAAATTCATCTAATCTTCCTGTTACCCTATCATCAAAACGTGCTCCAAGGGAAATCAAAAGATCAGTTTCATGAGCTGCCATATTTGCTGCATATTCACCATGCATTCCTAGCATACCAATTAAAAGTGGATTATCGTGTCCCATCACACCACGCGCCATTAAGGTTTCAACCACAGGAATATTTGTCTTCTTTGCAAACTCTCTAATATCATGTGCACAGTTTGAAGCAATCGCTCCCCCACCAACATAAAGTAGTGGTTTTTTCGCTTTTGTTAAAGCCTGCATTGCTCTTTTTAACTGCTTTTTATTGTAATTAACCGTTGGTTTATACGTTGGTAACTCTACTTTTGCAGGATAGTCAAAATTACCTAACTCAGCAGTAATATCTTTTGGAATATCCACATGTACTGGACCTGGACGTCCTGTACTTGCAATATGAAATGCCTCTTTGATAATTCGTGGTAAATCTTTAATATCATTAACTAAATAGTTATGTTTTGTACATGGCCGTGAAATTCCTACTGCATCGATTTCTTGAAATCCATCTGTACCAATAATATTTGATGGCACTTGTCCTGAAATCACAACTAAAGGAATTGAGTCCATATAAGCATCAGCTAATCCAGTAACAGCATTAGTAAACCCCGGTCCACTTGTAACAATAGCAACCCCTACTCTTCCTGTTGCTTTTGCGTAGCCTTCTGCTGCATGTATTGCTGCTTGTTCATGTCTCGTTAAAATATGTTGAAAGTCTGTTTGTTTGTATATCTCATCGTAGACGTTCATAATAGCGCCACCAGGGTATCCAAATACTACGTCAACCCTCTCCTCTTTTAATGATTGCGTAACCATTTTTGCGCCAGTCATTTTCATAATACTCTCTCCGTTATAAAATAGACGATATTTTACAGAAGTTATCATTAAATGGTCTTTAATATAAGCAATTTAAATATTTCTTTTTAGTTGCATTTTAGAAATTTTTCTCTATAATAGATAAAGTAATGTAAATGATTAAAGGGGTAAAACATGGATGTTAATAATATTCAAAATAATATCAACAACCTTAACAATGTCCAACAACAACATCTTGATAAAACTCACGGTTCACAATCACCAAAACAAGTTACAAATGATGAAGCGCTAAACCTTACTATATCGCAGGTTTATCAAAAACAACGGGATGAACTCTCTCAATCTTTACAAAATTTAAATGAAGGTATTGCGGTAACTGAAATTGCAAAAAAAGGGTTGCAATCTCAAGAAAATTCCTTAAAAGAGATACAACAAGAGTTATACAATGTATTGACTGATGATATACCTACTCCTAATGCTACAAAAATTAAAGATAATTTAGCTCAACATTTAAAAAACTTTAATGATACTGCAGATTCAACCAAGTTTCAAAACAAACAAATTTTAACAAAAAATGAAAATGAAGAAGCCTTTACTATTTCAACAAAAAATGAAACTTTTTCCATTGAACCTGTTGAAACAAAAGAGATAACATCAGAACTTATTCAAAATATTCATAATAATCCTCTAACAACAAGTAGTGATTTTAATAAAGCCATTGATGATGTTCAACAAGCAGTTAATAAAACAAATAACTATTCTAATGATTTTAATGAAGTACAAACACAAATAAAAAGCAAAGCACGTGAAACCATCACTGACCAAGTGAATTTATCACAAGAGAATGCAAAAAGAGTCGTTGATTTTCCCAGCGAAGTAAGTGACTTTTCAAAAACAAATATCACAGCAAATGCGGGTTACTTTGTAGGTTCACAAGCAAATATTGTTCAAGAGCAAAGTGTTAAATTAATTGCTAAATAATAAAAAGTTAACGCTAACTTTTTAACTGATATAAACATTGATTAATAGCAACACCCTCACGTAAACCGTCATCTAATACAATAGAGACCTCTTTTTCAAGTATTTCAAAAATTGCTTTATAAATATAAATACCTATTTCAATAAACTCAACCCGACCACTTCCAACAAGTTTTCGTATCTCTTCATCAGTTGAATGGTAAAAAACATCTAAACATGCTTTCAAATCATTTAAATCAACTTTTGTACCATTTACCTTCTCTTTATCATAATGAAAAAAGTCTTGCCCTAATTTAATAGCGGCAATGGTTGTAGGAGTTCCTGCAGTAGCCACAAAAGTGTATTCAGACAAATCAATATTCAGCGTTAATAAAAAGTTCTTAATTTCAAGTTTTTTAAGTTCTAAATACTCATTTAATTGCTCTTGTGAATAATGTTTTTGGGTTAAAGTAACAATACCAAAATTAAAACTATGGGAGATATAATCTTGATGCATGTTCACAATAATTTCTGTTGAGCCACCACCAATATCCAAAAGAATAAACTTATCAGAATCAATCTTTTCTCTTTTAAGAGCATACTGAATTGCAAGCAGTGTTAAGCGAGCCTCTTCTTTCCCATCAATAATACGAAACTGTGCTCCAGTTTTTTGCTCAAAATTATCTAATACCCCTTGAGCATTATTAGCCATACGCATTGCAGCAGTTGTCACACAAATAGCTTTTGAAGGTTCATAGCCCATTTGAGAAGAAGAACGGTTAATTGCATCAATTACACGCTCTTGAGCAGCATCTGAAATAACACCCGTAGATACTAAACCATCTGCCATACCAACAACTTCTTGGTACTCATCTAAGGTTTTATGATTTAAACAATCATATATCAATACTCTAAATGAGTTAGAGCCTAAATCAATGGTTGTAATTGTTTGCATTAAGGATGAGGAATTTTGACTTTAGAATTAAGTAAAAACCCAATAACAATCATTAAAATAAGAACCATTGTTTCAGGTAAAATTCCTGTTAACCATACTAAATACACAACCCATAATAAAATAGCACCAAGAGGTGTTGGAACACCAGTAAAGTATTTTGCCACTTCACCCTCTTCAGCTTGAATATTAAATTGAATGAGACGTCTAAGTCCTGAAATTATGTAATAAACAAAAGCAAACACAACAAGTACCGTATTAAGTTCAAACTCTTTTCCATCGATTATTGCAAAATAGATAAACATTGTTGGTACAATCACAAAAGACAAAAAATCTGCAAAAGAGTCTAACTGTATTCCAAACTCAGTAGAGAGATTATATTTTCGTGCAATTTTCCCATCAACGATATCAAAAGCACCTGCAAGCCAAGCAAATAGCGCAGCTCCAAAAAACTCTCCATGCGTTAAAAAATAGATTGCCAAAACACCTGCTGTTATATTAAAAAATGTTGCACAATTTGCTAAATTAAAATGACTGTTTTTATTAAATAAAAAATCCAAAACTTCCCTTTTACATTACGTATTGATTTCTGCCATTCTGTTTGGCTTTATACAAGTTTTCATCTGCCTTTTTATAAAGCTTATTAGATGAAACAACCATTCCTGATTCATAAAGTACTGCACCCATTGAAATCGTTACATGTTGTGCTACCTTACTCTGCTTATGTTCAATATTTAGTTTTATAATATGCTCTTTAATATCTTTTAAGCACTGTTCAAGAATTTGTTTATCCACATCAAATAAAATAGCACCAAACTCTTCTCCACCTAATCTAAATACATACTCATACTCTTTATTAAAATACTTTTTTAGCTCAGTTGCAACTGCTTTAAGTGTTTTATCACCCATATCATGACCATAGGTATCATTGTACTGTTTAAAAAAGTCAATATCAAACATGATAAAAGCACTTGCCCAACTATTTGCAGTAGAAATAACAGGTAAGTTATCAAAGATTGTGTCAAAATAGTTTCGGTTATAAAGCATTGTCATCGAGTCTGTAATAGCCTCTAGTTTATACTTTTTATTTAAAATTGTTAATTGATTGTCCTTTTTTATGATTGAATAAATTATAAAACTAATAATAGCAAAAGACAACAGAACAATAGCTATGATATTGTAAAAGAGATACTCTTTCATATCTTTATACTCAACTAAAAAATCTTTACGTTGTTTATAAGCCTCTTCAATCTCATAGTCAATCAAAAAGGTGATTTTTTGAATCATAATATTGAACTTTACAGTATCTTTGCCCTCAAAAGAACTTCTTAAATCATCATCAACTGCATTAATAACCGCTCGTTCACTCTCCGTTTTATAACTATTAAAATAATAACTCCAGTTCTTATCAATAATTTTTTTGTACTTTAACATTGAACATGAACTATTCTTATTTTCAATACAAATAATTAAATCTTTATAACTATTAACAACCGTATTTAGTTTTAACACAGGTACAAAGTTACCAAAATAGATAATATCTATCTGCTTTTTTAATTTATCAATTTGTTTGTTAAAAAGAAAACTTGCACTTACAAGGGTTAAAATCATTACTAGTAAGAGCATTATGAGTCTAAAACTCACCGACTTAAAAAATCCATATTTCATACGCGTATTATAATGAAACAATGTTTAAATTTATCTCTACTTTTTATAATTCTTGTTTAACTTGATATTTAGTAAGTTTTGGATAAAATCGCGCCTTTATTAAACCAAAGGATAATACATTGTTAAATATTAAAGAGACTTTTATTGGGCAATCTGCTAAAAGTGATATTCTTTCAGGAATTGTTGTTGCCATTGCACTTGTTCCTGAAGCCATTGCTTTTTCTATTATTGCTGGTGTTTCTCCCTTAGTTGGATTATATACTGCTTTTATTTTAGGACTTATTACTGCAATTTTAGGTGGTAAAGCAGGTATGATCAGTGGAGCCACTGGTGCTGTTGCAGTAGTACTCGTTGGATTAGGGATAAAAGTTAAAGAGGCCCTCCCCTCAACTGCCTATAATGAACTTGTTGCAAGTGGAGAACTCTCCATGTATATCTTACAATATATTTTACTTGCAACTATTTTAGCTGGTATTATCCAAGTATTAGTTGGTGTATTTAAATTAGGAAAATTAATTCGTCTTGTTCCACAACCAGCTATGTATGGGTTTGTTAATGGTTTAGCCATTGTTATTGCCATGGCTCAATTTCCTCTCTTTGAAGGTGAAAACTGGATTATGTATGTATTAGTTGCTGCAACCATGATTATTGTTAAATATTTTCCAAAAATTTCTAATGCTATTCCTTCAGGGCTTGTTGCTATTGTTGCCATATCTATTGTTGTTATTGGATTAGATCTTGATACTAAAAGGGTAGGTGATTTAGCTGATATTTCAGGAAACCTTCCAACCTTTGCTATTCCAACACTGCACCTAACCATGGACTCTTTTTTAACTGTTCTTCCTTATGCAGTTCTTGTTGCACTTGTTGGACTTATTGAATCACTTTTAACCCTATCAGTTTTAGATGAAATGGGTGGGAAAAGAGGAAGTGGAAACCAAGAGTGTATTGCACAAGGTACAGGAAATATTGTTTGTGGTTTCTTTGGAGGAATGGCAGGTTGTGCAATGATTGGACAATCAATCATTAACTTTACCAATGGTGGTTGGGGACGATTATCAGCCCTAACAGCAGCACTTCTACTTATCTCTTTTGTTGTTGCCTTATCAGGATTTATTGCTATGATTCCTGTTGCAGTATTAGTTGGTATTATGTTTATGGTATCTATTGGAACATTTGAGTGGGAGAGTGGAAATCGTATTCGATATATGCCAAACTCTGATAAATTTGTTTTAGTTGCTGTAACTATTATTACTATTTTTGCAGATCTTGCCATTGCCGTTATTACAGGTATTATTATCTCTGCATTAGTATTTGCATGGAATCACTCAAAAGTACGTTCAAGAGTTTATAGAGAAGGTGATAACAAAAAAATCTATGAATTTGATGGTCCCCTGTTTTTTGGTTCTACAACCTCATTTTTTGAACTCTTTGATACAAAACATGACCCTGAAATAATTGTTTTAGATTTCAAAGATGCACGGGTAATGGATATTTCAGGAGTGGAAGCCATTGATACTATTACTAAAAAATATGCTGATTTAGGTAAAAAACTTACCATTCGACAT
The DNA here is from genome assembly GCA_964538295.1 of uncultured Arcobacter sp. Taxonomy (GTDB): domain Bacteria; phylum Campylobacterota; class Campylobacteria; order Campylobacterales; family Arcobacteraceae; genus Arcobacter_A. The sequence continues at coordinate 22,689 of CAZIES010000004.1, forward strand.
TTAAGTGAAGATTGTAAACAGATTCTAAAAGATGCTGGACCATTTTGTACTTATGAAGAAGACGATCCTAACTACAAAGTTGCTATTAACTACTAAGCCTTTAAACCCTCTTTTTTTAGAGGGTTAAATATAAACTCCCAAACAAAAAACAGTTATTGTTAAAATCAACACCAAATAACGATACAACATACGTTTTATTAAACTACACTCTGTTTTCATATATAAAGGGCAATAAAAAAATGCCACTAGAAGTATCCCTGCTAAAATTGCTTTTATAGCAATCAATAATTCAAAGGAGAAAAAAAATACCAAATATACACCACTACTTACTAAAATTAATGCTATTAAAGCCATAGGGTATTTCACTCTAGAGTAAACCAGACTTCGTTTATCCTCTGATACAAAAACCCTAATATAGAGTCGATCAATTAAAATATAAATAAAAAAGATAACTCCAACATAAAAATGTGTCAATAAAACATTCGTTAACATATTACTCCAAAATAAGATTGCATCTTATGACGCTTAAACTTAAGAGTATCTTATATAATTTCAATCTTTTATTCTATTATCTAAGAGTTTAAAGATGAAGATGTTATACTTAAGCAAATTTTAAAAAAGTGAGAAAAAATATTATGTTTGTCGGTAGTAATCTTCAAAGTGCTAATGAAATCTATAGCAAACTAAACCAAAACTATGCCAAACTTGACTCACTTGAAAAAGATGACGTTGTAGAAAAGTTCAATAAAGATGACTATAATCGTGTCAGCTCAAATGAAAACTATGACGAAAAAGATTACGAAAGAGTTCTTTCTCGATATAAACAAAGTGATGCTCAAATACGACAGCATGAACAAAGTCATGCTAGTTCCTCTATTGCATCAACGCCTGATTATGATTACCAAGTAGGACCTGATGGAAAGCTTTATGCAACAGGAGGTGAAGTTCGTATTGATACTTCTATTCCTAATGATGAAAAAGCAGCTGCATTTAAACTAGATCAAATGCAAGATTCATCCAGTGCACCTAATGAGCTGAGTTCTGCAGATGCCCAAATAAGTAGAACCGCAAACTTAAATAAACTCCTACTTCAATCTCTACAAGGAGAAGATAATGCAAGTTAATAATAATGCAAATGCTATTACAAATAATTTACATGGAATGCTTCAAGCTCAAACACAAATGAATGATTTAGCTCAAACTGTAGCCGATGTTGCTAACACAGTAGGAGACCCTCAACAACAAGAGGTAACTCAAGATTTAGTGGATGCAATTACACAACAAATACCTACACAAATAGCCTATGAAGCTAATGCTGAGTCAATAAAAGTAGAAAATGCTGTGCAGGATGTACTTTTAAATATTAAGGCATAAAATGCAGAAAATAAAAGTTGTCTGTCCACACTGTTCTAATGTAAACAGTATTCCTAATAAAGAGTCTTACTCAAAGGCAAACTGTGGTCACTGTAAGGACTCTCTTCTTTATACAAGACCGCTTGAATTAACACAAAAAAATTTTGATTATCATATTGTTAACTCTGATATTCCCGTTATTGTAGATTTTTGGGCACCTTGGTGTGGTCCTTGTAAAATGATGGGACCTGTTTTTGAAAGAGTTGCTTCAAAATACCCTTTAAAAGTGCGTTTTGTAAAAGTAAATACTGAATCTGAACAAAATCTAGGTGCACTATATAATATTCGCTCTATTCCAACTTTAGTTATTTATAAAGAGGGGAAAGAAGTACATCGGGTATCTGGTGCAACAGATGAATCACAACTAACCTATTTAATTAATAGTATTATCTAGAAATATCAAAAAATTTTCTAACTCTTCCTCATTAAAAACAGCAATTCCATTATCTAAAAGTTTTTTAGCAGTTATTCCGTTCTCATTAACTAATACCTTAGAAAATGTACCATCATAAATTTTATTACTACCACAAGAAGGGGATTTTGCTTTTAATAAAGCAACTTTAATATTCTCTTTTTGACATAGAGCTAAAGCTTTATTAGCCCCCTGCTCAAATTGTTGAGTGACATCTTCTCCACTTTGATTAATTACTTTATCCTTTAAAATTTCTGCAGGAACGCGAGGTGTATCTAATCCACCCTCTACTTCAGGACAAAAAGAGAAAAGTTGATGTTCTGTTTTTAATTCTTTCAAAACATCAACTGAAAGAATATTATGATTACCATCATAACGAACAGGTTCACCTAATAAACATGAAGATATAAGTATTTTCATTAGTCTCTATCTAAAAGTTCTTTATCAAAAAAAGTTGATGTTTGAATATTTTTAAAAGCTGCTTTCATAGAGATAAACATCTGAGGGTTTTCCTCTTCCATTTTTTCTAAAAGCTCTTTTGTTGATTGCCTAGCATGTGGCATTTTAATATCAAATCGCATTGCAGGACACGCTTCATCACCAATCACCATAATCTCATTTGTATCAGCAAATGCTCGTAATTGTCGTTCCCTACAAAAAATAAGTGGTCGAATAACTTCCAAACCATTTTCAGCCTTATACACTGGTGGCATTGAACGAAGTGCTCCATTATATAAAAAGTTCATAAAAAACGATTCCATTGCATCATCTAAGTGATGTCCAAGGGCTAATTTATTGTAACCTTGTTCAATTGCTGTTGAATATAAATACCCTCTTCTCATTCGTGAAAAGAATGAACAAAAAGAAGAGTTCTTTCGAATTTTCTCCCCTGCAAGTTCATAAATCTCAGTATCAATGATTTCATGTTCAATACCATGTTCCTTACAATGATCAGCTAAAAACTGAACCTGTTCACCCATGCCATATGTTACCGTAACTGCTTTAAATTCAAAATCGTATGGAGCTACACGTTTCAAGTGATTTAAAGCGTGTAGTAGTGTTGTAGAATCTTTTCCACCACTAAAACCTACAAGAACCTTATCTCCTTCTGTAATAAGTCCATACTCTGCATTTGTTTTTCCAACAAGTTTTGATATTTTTTTACTTAACTCTACCAAAATAATCTATCCTAAATTTTTTTGCAATTATAGCAAAAAAAGTGGCTATTTGAGTATCTTTTCTAAAGAAAATATTGATAATCAAAAACAGTTATACTATTAAAAAGATTTCTTCAATAAAAAAGATACTTCTTTTATAAATTTACTCAATTTTTAGATAAAACCATTATAATTCATACATCAAAATGAAAAGATGAATAGATAATGACAAATGAAGAAATAGATCAATTTAAACTAGAGATATATAAAAATATCATCCCGCATGTAGTCAATCTGCCTGAAGAAAAAATTGTTAGTATTATTAAAATGGTAGAGGAACAAAATCCTGATTTACCAAAAGGTTTTGGGAATATGCTTTATGAACAAATTTTAGTAATGAAGTATCATCAATAAACTAATTTAACTGCACTCCATATAAACAGTAAGTGTCCAACACTTACTGTTTAGTAAAAACTCAATCACCTATCTCTTTAGAAGATTTTTTATATTTCACATACAATAATATTAAAATTATGAAAATAAAAACTTCATAAAAAGTTAATAAATTTGTATCCATACGTATTTAAATTAAATAAGAGGAACTCCTCTTATTTAATACCTCTTGCCCCAATATTTCCATATCGATGATAGGAGTGAGAAACAGATTGTTCAGCAAAATAGTTAAGTAACTCTAATCGACCTTCCATCATTGGTTGCTGTCTTACAATAAAAGTCACTGTTTTTGCTGCTGCTTCAAAGATAATCTCTGGTACTTTATTAATGTTAGAATAGATTACCCTATCATAGTTTTTCAAGGTTTTAGCAAACTCAACATCTTTCTCTTCAATAATCTTATCTTGCATCGTAAAAAGTTCTTTAGCATTCTCTAAAAATGTTTTAATAACATCGTTTTGATTAACAGATACCGTAAAGTTAACTTTAGCAACACGAGCTGCTAAAATACGAGAAATAACATCAAATAGTCCATCTGTTGAATCCACTCGAATTACCACTTTTTCTAATGGCACATATCTAAAGTGATTATCTTCACCTCGAACCACACAATAATCTTTCTCTAAAGAGAACTCAGTTTCATAGTTTTCTAAATATGATTGTAATGCTATTTCTAGTTTTTCAAAATCTGCTTTATGTTCACTAATTGCTTTACATCGTGATATAAATGATGTTAATTCATTTCTATATGATTTAGATGGCATTGGAACCGATTTCTCTTTAATATCCACAAACTGTGTGATGTAATTATAAATTCCAACTTTTCGCCCTGCTCCAATAGCAGATTTACCCATACCACCAAATGGTTGACGTAAAACAATTGCTCCTGTTGTTCCTCGATTTACATAAAGATTCCCCGCTTTAAGGTTTGCTTTCCAATATTCAACTTCTCTTTCATCTAACGACTCAATACCAGAAGTTAATCCATACCCTGTAGAATTTACAATATCAACAGCATGGGCAAGATTACTCGCTCGCATAACAGCAAGTACAGGTCCAAAAAGTTCATTCATATGGCAGAAGTTTCCTTCTTTTACACCCCATTTAATTGCTGGTTTTAGCATAAACTCATTATTATCAGCGTACATTGGTTTAAGTGCCCACTCTTCACCAACCTCAAGGGAATTAATCGCTTTTTCAAGGTTTCCAGAAACTGGATTTGCTAATGTACCAATACGACTACCAAAATCCCAAACAGAACCTACCTTCATAGATTTAGCAGTATCAATAAGTGCTTTTCTAAAGGCTTTATCTTCATACACTTCATCTTCTAAAACAAGTAATGATGTAGCAGAACACTTCTGACCAGAGTTACCAAAGGCACTTTGACATACATTTTTAACAGCTTGTTCACGATCAGCCATATTGGTTACAATAGTTGCATCTTTTCCACCAGTTTCAGCTGTTAAAAATAGATCAGGTCGAGTTTCTAGCATATTATAAGCAGTATCTTCACCACCTGTTAAAATAACAAAATCAACATCTCTGTTTGAAATAAGATGCTCACCTGCTAATGCACCAGGACAAGGAACAAATTGTAGTACATTTTTAGACACGCCTGCATCCCAAAAACATTTACACATTTCATAGGCTGTTAATGCTGCAACAGAAGCTGGTTTAATAATAACTGTATTACCTGCAGCCAATGTAGCAGCAATTCCACCTAAAGGAATAGCAACTGGGAAATTCCAAGGAGGTACAACAACCCCAACACCTTTACCAGAAAACTCTAGGTTTTGGTATTTTTCGAAATATTGAACAGAGTGAGGATAGAACTCAATAAAGTCAACTGATTCAGATACTTCCACGTCCGTTTCTGTAAATACCTTACCAACTTCAGCAGCAGCAATACCAATAAGGTCATCTCGTCTTTCACGAACCTTTATAGCAGCTTGTTTTAATATAGCATGTCGTTCTTTGTGTGTTTTAGCTCGCCATCCATCCTCATCTTTTTTAGCAACATCAACTGCTTTTTTAAGGTCATCAGCATTTGCTAATGCAAACTTTCCAGCTAATACACCCTCTTTTAGTTGAGATTTATCAATGGCTTCTTGAACATTTCTATCTTCTGTAATATCAACACCTGCAACAACAATTGGAGCAACTTTATGGTCAGTATCTTTTGAGAACTTCCATTTTTTAACAATATTTTGGGCCCATTCATGATTTTTTGGTAAAACAAAATCTGTATCTGCTTCTGCATGATACTCTCCATGGTCATATGCTGAATTTGAAAAATCATCCCATTTTTCTTCAAGTCTATTTTGCTGTCGTTTTGCACCTACAAAAGAGGTTTTTTCAGCTTCAAAGGATTTAATAAATAACTCTTTTTGCATATTCCAATCAGGTGTTCCCACTTTTAACCCAAATGAGTACCGAATAAAGTTATTTGGTCCTGTATTTTCATCTAAACGTCGTACTAAATAGGCAATTGCATTCGTAAACTGTTCTTTTGCAGCCGTTGGTGCATATAAAATCACCTCTTTTGAAATCTCTTTAATAGCAAGTCGTGCCGCTTCACTCATTCCCTCAAGCATTTCTAACGTATGGAATTCATTAACACCATTTGCTTCAGCTGTTACTGTTGAAAATGCTAACTCAAATAGATTATGAGATGCAACTCCTAAATGTACATAAGGAGTATTCTCTTTTTGCAGAGCATATCGCGCCATTCTTTTATAGTTAGAGTCCGTATCAGTTTTGTCTGTATAGGTTACCATTTCCCAGTGCTTTTGAGAGGCTTCTGTCTCTTCCATCTCCATATTAGCACCTTTTACAAGTCGTACTTTAATCGCTGCTCCACCATTTTCAACTCGATTTCGTGCCCAATTGGTTAAATCTTTTTGAACATTAAAAGAGTCTGGAAGATACGCTTGAAGTACAATACCGGCATAAAAATCTTTAAACTGAGGTTTTTCCAACGTCTTTTTAAACACAGCAACAGTGATGTCTAAATCTCGATACTCTTCCATATCAAGGTTAATAAACTTATTTGATTTTGTTCCATCAGGAGCAATATATGGATATTTTTGTGCTTGTTCATAAATTCGTGTCAGCTTTTCAACAAGAACATCAACTGTATTATCAAAGTTCAATGCATTAATTTGAGAATAAATTGTTGATATTTTAATTGAAATATAGTCAATATTTGGATTAGATAAGGCTTTTAAATATTTTTGAATACGCTCTTCTGCCTCTTCTTCACCCAATACTACTTCACCAATAAGATTAACATTGACTCGTGTTCCCTCACTCTTTCTTTTTACAAGATGCTCATTAAAAGGTTTCTCTTCTCCTTTAATAACAACCGTTCTTGTATCTTCTCTAATTTGATTAACAAACATAGGAACAGATAGGTCAGGAAGGAACTTTCCAAAGTTTTGAAATAACCACAGAAGCATTCTATCTTGTGTTGTAAAGAAGTGTGCCATACCATGTTTTTCAAGTAAAAAGATAATTTGATTTGCAATTCTATCATTTGAGTCAGCTCTAAAACATTGATCCATTAGCTCAATAAGAAGTGCTTTATCTTCTGGTTTTTCAAGCATCTTATTCATCTTGATATAAAACTCTCTATCAAAATCACTCACAAGTTCAGTGGCTCTATTTTGCCAACGTTCTGCTAATGTGATAGCAGAATCAATAAGTTCTTGTTCATTTTTCATATGTAATCCTTAAAATTAATGCGTTTTTAAATAAATTTTAAGTAGCTTAACAAACAGGCTTCAATTGTCTGTACTTCGAGGGGAGCAACTGCCAGGTATGCCCCTCATGCTACTTTTCTTCAACTATTTTTTTCTAAATCTTTTTATCTAATGTTTTTTCCCTAAATATGCTTCTTGAATTGTTTTAGAATTTAATAACTCCTCAGAGGTTCCTTCATGGGTTATTTTTCCTACTTCAAGTACATAAGCTCTATCAGCTAATTTTAGTGCTGCTTTTGCATTTTGCTCCACGAGCAATACTGTCACACCACTTTGGGCAATCTCTTTTACTGCTTTAAAAATGGCTTTAATCAAAATCGGAGCCAAACCAAGACTTGGTTCATCTAAGATAAGAAGCTTTGGTTTTGACATAATCGCTCGACCAATTGCAAGCATTTGTTGCTCACCACCTGAAAGTGTTCCAGCAAGTTGTGTTCGTCGCTCTTTAAGTCGAGGTAAAATGTCATAAATCCACTCTAAGGTCTCTTTATCATGACTTTTAAGAGTATATGCTCCCATCATTAAGTTCTCTTCAACAGTTAAAGTTCCAAATACACGTCTACCTTCAGGCGAGTGAGACATTCCAAGACTTACAATATCATGAGCTTCACTCTTCGTAATATCATTTTTATCAAAAATAATATGCCCTGCTTTTGCCTTTAAAAGCCCAGAGATTGTTCGAAGTGTTGTTGTTTTTCCTGCACCATTAGCACCAAGAATTGTTACAACTTCACCCCGTCTAACGGTTAATGAAATTCCTTTAATTGCAGCAATAGCACCATAACTTACTTCTAAATCTTTTATATCTAATAAAATTTCGTTATTTACCATTGCTTACTCCTCATCCTCGTCATCATCACTACCAATATAGGCTTCAATAACTCGTGGATCATCTTGTACAAAACTTGGAACTCCTTGAGAAATCTCTTTACCAAAGTTAATTACCGTGATATAATCCGTTAAATTCATAACCATATCCATATCATGTTCTATCATCATAATACCAATATCCATTTTAGAGATATTGCGTATAATTTCAGTTAACTCTTTTGTTTCATTTTCATTTAAACCTGCTGCTGGTTCATCTAAAATAAGTAGTTCTGGGTTAGCTGCCAAGGCTCGTGCCATCTCAACTTTTCTTTGGTTTCCGTACGATAAGTCACCTGTTGGTGTTGTCGCAAATTGACTTAAACCAAAGAATTCCATCAATTCACCCACTTTTTCCCAAGAAGTTTGTTCATCTTTTTTATAAAATGGGGTATGAATAATGGCGTGATACCATTTTTGTTTTGATTTTGTATGATAACCTGCCATAATATTTTCTGCAACACTCATCTCTTTAAAGAGTCGAATATTTTGAAAGGTTCGTAAAACTCCCCTTTGAGCAATTTTATGTGGCTCCATACCAGTAATATCTTCACCTTTATATTTAATACTTCCTTTTTCAGGAGTATAAATACCTGTTACACAGTTAAAAAGTGTCGTTTTACCTGCACCATTTGGACCAATAATTCCATAAATTTGACCTGGTTTTACTTTGATTGTTAAATCATCAATCGCTACTAAACCATGAAAGAACTTAGATACATTTGATATTTCTAAAACGTATTTCATTATTTTGCTCCTTCATTTTTTGGTTGTGAAGACTTTGGCCTTAAAAAATTAGGTATGTTTCCAAAACTTGCTGGCCATACACCATTTGGTCGTAAAACCATAGTAAGTACCATAGCTGCACCAAAGATTAGGTATCGTGACTCTTTAAACTCTGTAAAGAGTTCTGGAAGTACAAACATTACAAAGGTACCAATAATAACACCTGGAAGTGAAGCAGAACCACCAACAAGTACAATAGCAAAGAACATTACTGATTGCATAAAACTAAATGACTCTGGAGATACCGCTGAATACTGAATTGCAAAAATAGAACCCGCAACACCAGCAATAGCTGCACCTAATGCAAAAGCAAACAGTTTGTAATAAGGAATATTAATTCCCATTGATTTTGCTGCAATTTCATCTTTATTAATGTAATATAACGCTCGTCCATATCGAGAGTTATCTAAGTTTCTAATAATTAATAAGGTAATAATTAGTAACCCAAAAGCCATGTAATAAATAGCGGTATCAGAGAAAAGTTCATATCCAAAGATTCGAACCACATCAATTCCAAAAATACCATTTGGACCACCTGTTAGTCCACCAGGATCATTTGATAATACTTGTTCAAAGATGATGTTAAATCCAATAGTAGCAACTAGTAAATAATCACCTCGTAAGTGAATAATAGGTCCAGCTAATACCACAGCTACAAGTACAGGAAATAAAATTGCAAATGGAATCGTTGCAATAATTTCAAATCCAAAATGTACATTTAAGATTGCAGTTGTATAAGCACCAATACCAAAGAAAATGGCATGCCCCATATTAAATACACCCGCACGTCCAAGAATAATATCTTGAGAGAAAGCCACACTTGCAAAAACTAAAAAGGTAATACCAATAGAGAGCCATGCAGAGTCAACTAAAAAAGGAAAAACTGCCATTACAGCAATAAAAACTGCGGCGATTGTTGTTGTTTTATTCATTATACTTTCTCCGCTGTTTTTTCACCAAGAATACCTGTAGGTCTTACAATTAAAATAATAATCAGTAAAACAAAGGTAAAGGTTTCTGCCCACTCAGTTGAAATATAACCTGCAATCATTGCATTAAATAATCCAAGCATTAACCCACCAAGCATAGCTCCTGGGATATTTCCAATTCCACCAATAATTGCAGCAATAAAGGCATTAAGCCCATATAACCAACCCATATCAAAGGTAAGTGCACGATAATAAATACCAATAAACAACCCACCAATTGCTCCAAGCATCGACCCAATAACAAAAATCATCATAATCACTCGATTTACATTGATTCCCATTAGTTTTGCCGCATCTTGATCAATTGCCGTTGCTCGTATTGCTGTACCCATTTTTGTTTTGTTAATAAAAATATATAAAGCTGCCATTAGAACAGCAGATAAAGCTAAAATAACAACTTGTGTAAACGTAAGAATAACTCCACCTAAATTCCAGCTCGTACTTGGTAATAAATCTGCTGGGAAGATTTGCATATTTGGTCCCCAAATAAGCATAATACCATTTTGAATAACTAACGCAGCTCCTAAAGCTGATACTACAGCACTTAACCGTGGTGCCGTTCTTAAAGGCCTGTATGCAAGACGCTCAAGAAGAACACCCACAAACGCAACGATAATAGCCGTTAATAGAAAAATAATAATAACATTGATAAATGAAGCAGTGCTTGCTCCAAAAAATTGAGAAAAAACAGTCAGTCCCACATAAGCAGAGAAGGCCACAAGGTCTCCATGGGCGAAGTTGATTAACTTCATTACCCCATAGACCATTGTGTAACCTAATGCTACTAATGCATATAGACTTCCTATAGTCAATCCATTGATTAACTGTTGAAGAAAAATATCCATTGTATCCTACTTTTATTTGTTATAAGAAACTTTATAACTTCCATCTTTTTGAATCTTGTAAACCATTAAAGAAGCACCAACTCTCTCACCATCTTCTCGAATATTAAATGGACCAGTAATTCCTGGGAAATCCTTCATACTTCGAACATAATCAGAGATTTTTTTAGTATCAAAAGATTTAGTTTGTTCAACACCTTCAATAACTGCTCTTAAACCATCAGCATTAACAACTGCCCAAATTGAAGGAGGCTTCATGTTAAATCTATCTTCATACGCTTTTAAGTATTTCTTCGCATTTTCATATGGTAAGATATCTGGAGTAGGAACATTTACTAAATATACACCTTCAGCTGATTTTCCTGCTAATTTTAGGAAATCTGGGTTATCATTTGAATCCCCACCAACGAAATCTGCATCAATAGCTAACTGTTGTTGTTGCACTCTAATTAATCCACCATCTGTATAGTATCCTGAGAAATAGATTACATCTGGATTTAACGCTTTTACTTTTGTTAAGATAGCTGTAAAGTTTTGAGTTCCTGATTTAACTTTTCCTCTAAATGCAACTTTTCCACCAATTTTCTCAATTGAGTCAACAACAGAGTTCGCTAAACCATCTGAATACGAAGAGTAATCAGATAAAACTACAATATTTTTATATTTTTTTACATTAACAAAATAGTCTGCTGTAAAGTTACCTTGTGCAGAGTTTGGAAATGAGTTTCTAAAAAATGTCCAGTATTTTCTTTTGATTAAAGAGTCTGAAGTACCATCTGAAGTCTGTAATACTTTATTTCTATAATATGTTGTTTGAGCTGCTTCAGTTGCCCCTGAAGTGTATGAACCAATAACTGCAAATACACCTGCATTTACCAGTTTCTTAGCACAAACAGCTGCTTTTTGAGCTTTTGCTTCATCATCACACGTAACAACTTCAATCTTTTTACCTAAAAGACCACCCTCTTTATTTTTCTCATCTACAATAAGTCTAACAAAGTTATCAATACCTTGTCCCTCATTTGCATACTTTCCTGTAATAGGTGCTTGAACACCAATTTTAACCGTATCTGCTGCAACTAAAGATGTTGCAATTGCAGAACTAAGTGCTAATGCACCAGCAATTTTTGTTAATTTCATTTATACTCCTTTCAAAATTAACTACCTACATGTTGTAGGTAATTGACAAATCTAACTAAAAAGTAGGTTCAATAATATAGCAACCTACACACCATTCACCGATGTTTTCAATTACGTTTACATCTCCTCCTTTAAAATTAGATTTTAGATTGCTATACTCATTGACAATTTCATCAAATGAAGCCACAATCTCTTCAATTCGTTTATTTGCTTTTTTTCGTGCACTATTTGAGATATCTAAATAAAATGCAAATACACCGTAGTCTAAAGTTGAATCCTCTTTTTTATCACGATTTAACATTTTACATATTCTGTCAACTTCAAACAGATACTCACTTTGTACATTTCGCACACCATTTTTTAAACTCATAATTACTCTTGAGACGGAATCATTATCCGTTTTATGTTCAAAACGTTCATCTAAGGTTAAACAAACAACATCTTGCGCTAATTTATGGGTTTTCATAAACTCTTTAAAGGCATCCCTTTTAGGAAGCGAACAACGTAAAATATCTGCAATCGTTGCATCAATGAAAATTTCTGGAGCATCTTCTAGTTTTGCTATCTCTTGTGAAACATGAATAGTTAAGAACTTAGGTGGGGCATATGAAAGATAGAGTTCATCTGCTGTCCAAAATTTGTAGTTATCTTTTGCAGTTTTGATCCCTTGAATCACTGCATCGGTAATTGCTTCTTGTGTTGGAAATTGGTGCATGGTTAACCTACATAGTTTTCATCAACTTCTTCTAAAATACCACTTTCATAAAGGATATCTTCGATAAGTCGGTTTTTTGAGATATTGATTTGATTCGATAAGATAACTAATGCATTATCTAAACGCTTATCAATCTTGATGGTTAACTGGGAAATCTCTTTTTTACCATTTTTAGTATGTTTATTAATTACATTTTTAATAACAGCTCGTGAGTTTTTCTGTTTTGCCATAGCATCTCTTTTTTATAATATTTTTTTAGTAGTACTTTTTGTACTACCTTTTTTATATTAGTCATTATTTCACATGCATTATTAAATAAAACTTAACTAGAATAGCAATTTTTTATGAAATGAGTATGACTTTTGAATTATTTGGTCAAATGCTACGTTAATGCTACGAAACTATTTTTTTTGTTGAATTATTAGTCCGCTAATTATGAAGAGTAATCCCATTAAAGTTGAGATATAAATTGTCTCTTGAACAATAAAGTAAATAAACACCAAAGAGAGAAATGGTGATATAAAAATAAGATTGGCAATTTTTGACGTATTTTGGGCACTTTGCATCGCTTTTAACCAAAA
>CAZIES010000004.1:35907-44009 GCA_964538295.1 uncultured Arcobacter sp.
AACCCCAAAGTAGCACACAATACCTGCAACAATATCAGCAAGTCTTAATCGCTGTTTTAAAAAAGGAACGGAAAGAAAAGCCAACATCAATGCCCATGTATAATTTATCGCTTGAGCCTCTTGGGCAGGAAGTAAATCATACGCTTTAAAAAGTATCAGGTAGTATAAAAAAGGGTTAATCAATCCTAAGGTTAAGGTTAAAAGTGAATTATTTTTTAAATGTGGTACTACTAAATGAAGCTTCTTTTGAATAACAAGTACCATAAAAAGAACAACCAGAGAAGTCAAAGAAGCATATAAAACTAAGGCTTCAGGAGTAAGGTATTGCAACGATACTTTAAATGCAGTCGCAACTGTTGACCATAAAAAAACCGAAATAAGTGCATATTGATATGCCTGTTTTGATTCACCATTTTTCATGGCGGGCATTGTATCATGAAATTATTAAAATATTCAGTTTTATTTATCACATCACTTTAAAATAGACCTCTTTTTTTTCATTTTCAAGTAAAACAATTCCCATTTGATTAAAAAAGGCTTCAATTGCAAATGCTAAATTTCTATAAATATTTAAATTCATCCACCCATTAGGATAGACATCTAACATAGAGTTAAATTCATAATTTAAAACTTCCCAAATATCTTTAAAATATGAAGCTTCTAAAACATAATCTGTATCATAGGAGAGCTCTTCTAAACTCTTATTCATTCCATGCATATACCCTATCACATATGAAGCTGTTTTTAATAAATTCTCAATATCGTCTCTCATAGAGTGAAGTAAATCTGTACGTGTTTTATTGGTTTTAAATGCCATCACCTCTGTTTTAATATTCTGCTCTCTTTGTTTAATATCAACTTCAAAACTATTAGCCACTAGTTCAGGTAACATTGACTCTTTCGCACTTGAAGCTGAAAGAAAATTGGCAATATATTCACTCCAACACACTTCTGCTATGGGGTAAAGAATGGAATTTTTCCCTTCATATTTGGAGTGTTGCATCTGATCTTTAAACTTATCAATTTTGTTATTATTATCATGAATATGTCCTAATTCATGATGAAAAACATGTACTGCATCAACATAAGGCATTGTATTATCAACACGGTTGAGTAGATTTTGTGCAAAACTTGAATCCATGACTAAAACAAATTTAAAGTCATTCTCAAAAGGAAGTGTTAAGACCTTTGCTAAGGTTTTCTTTTTATTGATATACCTATTTTTAAAGTGTGCATTTTTGGTTGTTGTTAAAGATTCAATATCCCGTTCAAAATTTTGAGTAACGATAATAGAATCAAGTCGTCGTAAATCTAAATCGTTAAAGCGCTCAAGTAGCTCAATAATAGTGTTAGCTAAAGTATCAGAATCACTATCAGCAATACCATTAATTTGAAGTTTTAAATCATTAAATAACATAACATATCCTTCTAATAGCTACTTTAATTATAAAATAATGTTTTATTAAAAATGTAAGAGTTTTATTCTAACATTGATTCTTAAAATTACTTTTAGACTTATTATTTATGAACTATCGCTATCGTTAGATGAGTAGGTAGTACTATTGGTTGTTGTTGACGAGGCGTTTGTGTTATTGATAGATGAATAACTATAACTATTCTCTTCTTTTGGAGTATAAGTTGTTGTTTTATCATCATCTTTAGTCGTACTCGTATCAGTAGTATCTGTTGTACTTGGAGTGTATTCAGGAATATCAGTCAACAATTGTAAAACACGTTCTTGGGTTGTATTAGCTTGAACAATAGCATATTTACTTGAGTTAACTAACAAATTATATTGATCAACAATGGCTTGTTCAGAAGTGATATCAGCTTTCGTTAAAAGCTCTTCGGCGCCTTTATTTCCCTCTTGAACATTGGTTAAACTGTCAATTGAAAGCTGTAATTCATTTTGAGTTAATGCAAAATTATCTTTATACTCATTTAGCGTCTCTAAGGCTGTTTCAACATTGGTTAATTCACTCACCACAGTATCATAATCTAACTCACCACTTGCTAAATTTTTTAAATTCGTAAGATTCACACCTTCACTATTTGATTGAATGGGTGTCGTTGATACTGATGTTGCATCACTAAAACTTAATGTAATAGAAAGACTCTCACTATTATCACTTGAAGAGTGTTGCAAAGTATAGTTACTATTATATGATGTTGAAGCTGCAATATCATCAAACTGTTCAAGTAAAGATTGAATATCCGTACGTATTTGTTCTTGGGAAGAGCTATCAGTACTTTTAGCAAACGTTAACTTATCTTTGATTTCATTAAGGATGTCTTCTTGAAAATCTAATGCTTTGTTGGAAACAGCAACTAGACCTAAACCTTCATTGGCATTTTCTACACCTTGAACCAAAGAGGAGCTGTTTGCAGCTAAAGATATTGAGATAACAGCAGCAGCTGAATCATCAGCAGTACTATTGATTTTTAGTCCAGTATTAACTCTTTCAACAGCCTTTACAACTGTATCGGTATACTGTTGGTTAACAATATCGTATAGACTATTTGTTGATGCACCATTGATAGTCATATTAACACCTTTTAAACTAAAAACCTCTAACTATTATATTTTATAACTATTCTATTTGAAACATGCTTAATTGAGAAAACTAATGTACTATAAATAATAAAAATTATTCTTATTTTTTTGATTAAGATTAAAGGTTATTATTGAGTTAACCTCTATTTTTAAGCTTATAACAATGATTTTCATATACTATTTTATTATTAACTTATAAGGAGATCATATGTTACAAAAAAAAACATCGACTTTACTTTTGCTACTTATTGGAATCAGCAATCTTTATGCAAACTCTCTTGATTTAAAAGGAGCTGGTTATACTATTGAATACCTAGACCAAAATGATGAAAAACAATCTCTTGTCATTTCACGTAATGTTGCACCAGAATGTCGTAAAGTTAATGGAGCAGATCCTAAAATGGTTTGGAGTGATAACTATGCAAATAAAAATATTAGTAATAAATGTAAAAAAACTTTTTTAACAACTGCTGGTGTTATCTCTCCCATAAAAATTTCAGAAAAAATAGAAACCTATGGAGAGCTTGAAGTTATCCATTTTATAGAAGAGGCTTCGAATGATGAAGATATGATGATAATTGATGCACGCCTTCCTGATTGGTATGAAAAATTTACACTTCCAATGGCTGAAAATATCCCATTTACATACTTTAAACCCAAAAATGGAAACTTTGAAGATACTTTAGATGAAATTGGAGTAACAGTAGAAAATGGAAAGTACAGTTTCAGTGAAGCAAAAACACTCCTACTCTTTTGTAATGGTCCTTGGTGTCCACAATCAATCTTTGCCATAGAAGAACTTCAAGCCATTGGCTATCCTGAGGAAAAACTCAAATGGTATCGAGGAGGAACATATGCATGGAAACTCTTAAACTTAACAACAATCACACCCTAATAAAAAAGTCTTTTTTGATATTCTTTTATACTAAACATGCTTTTATATCATTGATAATTGTTTTATCTAAACTACTATCTTCAAGCATAAGAGTGATTGCTTCTTCTTTCTCAAAAGCATTTCGATAAGGTTGAGGAGAAACTAACGATTCAAAAACAACTAAAGAAGCCAACAGCCGATGTTTCAAACTCAACTCATTTGCCTCTTTTTTAAAAGGGTATCCACTTCCATCAATTCGTTCTTGTAAGGTACTTGCCCAAGAGCATATATCATTAAATCCAAGTATATTATTTAAAATTACTTTTGTATAATAGGGGTATGCTTTCATAACTTCATATTCATTTTGACTTAATGTCTCTTGTTTAGAAATAATTCTATCAGGGATACACAGTTTTCCTATTTGACAAAGACTTGCTGCAATTTTAAAAGTCTCTTTATCTTTATGTTCAAAGCTATAATAATCCGCCATTTTAGAGGCTTCATCAACTAAAGTCATAAAAATAAATGACAACTCTAAAACTTCTTCAAAAGTTGGTTCAATTGAAAAGTCTTGTAAATTAGAAAAAATAACATTCATTAAAGCATTTTCATTTTGTAAATCCAACCAAAAAGAGCTCTTTTGACTAAACTCAATAAGACACTCAACCATATCAGTAGAAAAAAGCCTGTTTTCATTCTCTTGCATAAAATTAATAATCTTTTGTCGATTATCAATACATTTATTGGATAAATCAAACTCCCTATCTAAAGTATCTGCTACATTAATAAACTGAGAAAAAAGAGGGATAGATTCACTCTTTAAACCAAAAAAACCTGAACCATTAAAAGCTTCACAATGATATTTTATAATATTTTCTTCATTAGTTAAAAAAGGAAGCTTATTAGCTAGTTCTTGACCTACTTCACAATACTCTTTAGAAACTCTTCCTGTTTGTTTCAGTGCAATATTATGCATAAAAGAGTAAGCACATACATCAAACAAACCTTTTGCTTCATAATTAAACTCTTTAGCTAAAAGTAAAGCTATATAAGCAACCCGTTTAGAGTGTCCCTCTTTTACATCATCAATATCTTTTTCGACACTATCAAGGGCTGTTGACATTGCCAATAAAAAATTGTTTAAATTAAATTTTATCTGTTTTTTCTTATCCATAAAAAGCCTTTAAAAGATGTATTATATCGAATTCATTGTTAGTTCAAAAATAGAGAGGTAAGTTTAAAAAAAGCAAGTTTAATTGATTTATAAAAAAGAGATTCTACTCTTTTTCAATCATCTCCGAGAAAGCTTCCACTGCTTCATCCGACATATCTAAATCAATATGCCCAGCACCTTCAACTTTCACAAGCTTTGCATTAAGCCCCTTTTCTTCTACTAGCTTAAAAAACTCAGTTGTTACTTCTGGTTTAGAGATTTTATCATCAGTCCCGTAGACAAATAAAAAGTTTGTTTTTTTATTGATACTCTCCATAATATCTATCATGGATACTAAACTATCATCTTTACTTACTGCATGTATATCATATCGTCCACCAGCTAACATAACATTTTGAATAAGCCGTGGTTTAAATCCTGTTAGCGTTCCAACCATCATAGCTCCAGCTGAGTGCCCTACGACATTGACTATTTTTGCTTTATATTTCTCTTTTAAAGCATTAATCACTTTTCCTAAAAATAGCACGTAGTCTTTAGTTGCAGCTAAATTCTTTTTTGTTTTATGAGATAGTGGTTTTAATTTATTTGTTGATGTATTTGAATAACCTGGAAGAGCAATGGCAATAGTTGTAACATCTGTAGCCATCGCTAAACTTTCAGTAAATGGTGCGTATCGTCCTAAGGTATTTGTTCCTGCATCCCAAGTTCCATGAACCACTACTGTTAAAGAACCTTCTGTATCACCTTCAGAGATTGCAAACTGTACACATTCACTACCTGCAAAAATATACTCATCACCCTTTTGTTGACACTCTTTTTTAGTAACTTTTTGTGCAAAAAGATTCACCGTTGTAAAAATAAAAATAACGACTAATAACCCAAGAACTCTTTTCATACTATTTCCTTATTAATAAGCAATAATTCCAATATATCCATCAATTTGACGCTCAATTAACTCTACAATTCCAGCTTGAACATAACTCACATCATCAATAAAATCATCTTCTGTCCATTTCATCGTTTCCATAGTATTTTTACAAACGATAAACTCAACATCATACTCCATTAATGATTCCATACGCGTTAATGATCGTTTATCATAATCTTTTCTCAAAGCTCTTACCCCGTTACCATAAGCTACCACAACAACTTTGAGTGTCTCTTGTGGATACTCCTTTAAAATATTGTAAATCGTACTTAAATTATGGTCAACTTTTTTTAAGTCTGAATCGTAAAGCTGAATGACAATTTTACGTGGATTATCAAAACTTGGTTGAGGATTACTAAAGGTTGATTCTGCATATGCAATAACAGTCAATAAAACTGAAACTAATAACTTTTTAAACATATCCATTCCTTTTTATGAAGCAAGACCACTACAGTTTTCCCAGCTTTTTAATACTTTTACTTCCATATTTGCAGTAATATCTCCACCTTCTAAAATCTTACAGTATAAACCTCGACAATCTTGTACTAACACAGGAAGGTCGTCATCAAATACTGCCAAGTGATTACAGATAGTACAACACTGAGTTATTTTTAAAACCGTATTTCCAACTTGAAGGAAAGTTCCAACTGGATAGTCATGAGGATTAAAATCAAATAATACATTCTCTCCTAAACTTCCAAGTTCAAGATTAATACCATGTTCTCTAGCTAAATCATAAGCATAGCTTCCTACAATCATAACCGCTTTTTCTTCATCTTGTCCTGCAAACTTGTCCTCTTTGATACCAAAACCACAGATTAAATCCAAATTTTTAACTCTTGGTCGTGGTAATCCACTTTGACCTTTTTTAGCACTAAAAGTTGCTACTACATTCCCTATTGTATTATTTATCATAAATTTTCCTTTAAAATCTGTAGAAAGTCCTCTTCAACCCAAGCTCCAGGATAAGTATTTAAAAGTTGAGCACTTGATGTCATTACAAAAAAGGTTGGAGTCATCCCTTTAAAGTACTTTTTAAGTCCAAAAGGTAATTTAACCCTATCAACATCAACTTTTATAAAGATATAATCTTCATTCATTGTTTGCTGAATATGTTTTAACTCTAAAACTTCTCTATCCATTTTTTTACAAAAGTAACAACTTTGTGATGTGGCATAAACAATAAGTTGTCTACCACTATTAGCAGCCTCTTCTAAAATCTTTTTTTCATCAAACTTCTCAGTTAAGACAACAGTTTCAACACCTATACTTTTTAATCTATCCTCTTTATAGCCCATAAAATATTGTGCTAGTATTTCTGCTTCTTCATCACTAATTGGCATAGGTTCTTTGCGAACATAATACATCTTTGCTCGCTCATCACAAATACTGTTTGTAATATCAGGATTTTCTAAATACTCTTTTAAAAACTCTTCAATCTCTATTTGGCGCATCTCGGGATCTTCTGGATCTCCAATCTTTTTTGAACCATCCATAATTGCCCAAGCAAGCATATTTTCTGTAGGGGTTGTTAATTTTAATAATTCATTATTACGTTCATAAAAGTTCACTTTTAACTTCTTAAAAGAGATATACTCTTTATGACACGAGGCACACTTTTGCATAAAGAGTTTTTTCCCTTCTTCAAAACTTGCATATGAACCTACTGTTAATAAAAAAAGTACTAAAAAAAGCTTTTTCAACATACATTTTCCTCATCTGTCAACTTAATAAACAGTTTCATTAAACCATTTATTAAATACAGATAAAGCACAAAGTGTCTCCACCTTGTACTTTTTTGATTGATTTTATTTTAAATTGAAATCTATACGATTCCAGGGTTTCCTTTGATACCAACAATATCAGGAGTATCAACTTTAAGATTTGCAACATGCTTAACATTTTGAAGATAAGTTTCAACTGTTTCCCATACTGGCTCACCAGGAGATTTAGCACCAACTGTTGACCAACCTGCAACCTTATAAGATTTACTTGCTTCAAGTTTAGCTCCACTTTTTGTAAGAGTAATATTAGAAATTCGCTCACCCATTTTAGCTTTAGGGTCAATTTTATAAGAGATTCCCCCTGTTCTTACCATATCTCCACCTTGTTGGTAGAATGGATCGACATTAAATAGGTTATCAGCAACATCCTCTAAGATAAGTTTAATATCTTTACCAGAAATGTTTCTAGCATACGTTTCAGGATACGTCATTGCTGTTTGTGTTGCTAAGTCATCAAATGTAATTGTTTGACCAGGCATAACTGATGTTCCCCATCTAAATCCAGGACTTAGTGAAATATCAGCACCCTTTACATCAATTAATGCATCACAAATAATTTGATCCCATGAACCATTGAAGTTACCACGTCTAAAAAGAGTATCTTCCGTTGTAGCAATCGGTCTCATTAACTCTTTTTTAAATGGTGCTCGTACATCTTCAATGTATTTTTTCATCGCTTTATCTTCTGCAATTAAATCTGAAAAAATTGGAAGCAAGGTAAATTTAAAGTCTTTGATTTTTCCATTTTGAATATCTAAATCAAGTACATTTAAGAACTTACCATTACT
>CAZIES010000005.1:0-16812 GCA_964538295.1 uncultured Arcobacter sp.
TAAGGTAGTTTTAGAATTATTCTAGTGTTTTATAAAAAATTTGAAGATGTACATCGTACATTAATAATTTTTTATGAAGCAATAGGATGATTATAAGACTATATCAGCACTAGTAGTTAAAAAAAGATATTTGATTTGCAAAAAGCAAACCTTCATATATTTTTTTAACTACTAGCACTAATCTAGTCTTCCCTTAATTATATTTTAGTTATTTGGAGGTACTTTTACAAACTTATTTAAAATTTCACTTATATATAATTCCATTTTTTCAGCACCAATATCTTTATCTGGACTTTGACAACATTTACATGAAGTTCCAGCATCAGTAAGCTCACCTATTTGTTCTATGGTTGTTGCACCTTTTTCTTTAATGGCATAAATAATCTCACCTAATGTCACATGCTTACAGTTACAAACCTCATACGAGTGTGGAAAACTCTTTCCCATTAACTCTGCTCCTTACAATAATTTAATATATCTTTACAATAGAGTTGTTTTTTAACTTTTGATTGGTCTGCTTCTTCAAAAAGACAATTTCGACACCCTGTTCCTATTCGTAAAGTGTCCTGTAGTTGTCGAAGCGTTGTTAACCCTTGTTCTTTAATAGTATATTCAATTTCACCTAAAGTAATATGCAAACAACTACAAACTTCATAATCTTTACTAAAGTTTGCTACCACTAGATGCCTCTATCTTTTTTAATCATCTCATAGGCTTCGTTAATCTCTTGAAGTTTCTTCGTTGCTTCATCAATAATACTTTGACTTCCACCTTGTCCAGCAATAATATCAGGATGATGTTTCTTAACTAAACTTCGATATTTTTTCTTAATAGTGTTATCATCATCTGACTTTTGTGACTCTAAAATCGCATATGCTTGCTCAATGGATACGGCTTGATTATTTGCTTGCTCTTTGTAAAAAGTTTCAAAGGCATTAATTAATCGTTCAAAATCTGGTCGTTTAATTTTTAAAGCATTGGCAATATCTTCACAAATCATAAATTCAGTTTGAGAAAAGTCTTTATCAATAAACGCTAAGTTTAATAGATACTCCATAACTTTAACGCGTTTGTTATAATCACCTTTAGTTAACTTATAGAGTCGTTCACAAATCTCTAAAGTATTATCAAAACTCTTCTTTTGTTCTGAATAAACATCTTTTAATTTCTCTCGTATTTCATCAGCATTGGCAAAATGAGAGGAAATATCACTAAAAGTGTGTTTTAACATTTGAGCTTCAAGCTCACATACTTGACCATCAGCCTTAGCTACTTTTGCCATAAGTGCAACGAGAAGACCCGCTTCATGATGCATTAAATCACCAGTAAAATTCTCTTTTACATTTAGTTTAATCTTTTCATATTTTTCTGTTTTGTAACCACGTGCAATAAAATAAAGAATCACACCAATAACTAATAAAACCAATAATTTCATTCAAATCCTTTGTTGAAGCCTTTAATTAATAGAGAGATTTTATCAAACATTAGGTAAAATCTTGGACTTAAATTATATTATAGGATTATATATGTTTGGAATGGGATTTATGGAGATACTTCTTATCGCAATTGTTGCGATTGTTGCTTTGGGACCAGATAAGTTACCAAAGGCTATGGTAGAAGTAGCAAGGTTTCTAAAGAAATTTAAAAGTGGTGTTGAAGATGCTAAGTCAACCCTTGATAATGAACTCAATATCTCTGAGATGAAAGAAGAAGCCAATAAATTCAAAGCACAAATCGATAGCGCAAAATCAACAGCCTCTTTAGAGCATTTTGATTTAGGTGTTGATGACCTTTTAAAAGATGAATTAGATGAAGATGAGGATGAAGAGGAAACACCTAAAAAAGACAAAAAAGAGAAAGTTTCCTTTAAATCACAAAATAAGAAAAAAGAAAAAGTTAAAGAAGAACCTAAAGAGACAATTGAAGAAGCTGAAGTCGTCGAAGTAGTTGAAGAGAAAAAAAATGCTGCTGATAAATTTAAAGTAAACCAAAATGAGGAGAATGTTTAATGTTAGAAGATTTAAAACCTCATATTGCTGACCTACGTAAGAGACTAATGGTCTCAGGAATTGCTCTTGCAATTGCCTTTTTTGCATGTTTTTTCTTTTATGAGCCAATTTTAAGTTGGATGATGGTTCCAGTTGAAGCAGTACTTCCTGCAAATTCAACGATGGTTGCTGTTGAAATTCAAGAGACATTCTTTACTGCACTTAAAGTTGCATTTTTCTCTGGGTTTATTGTTTCACTACCTATTATTTTTTGGCAAATGTGGCTTTTCTTGGCACCAGGACTTTATGATCATGAGAAAAAGCTGGTTATTCCATTTGTATTTTTTGCAACATTAATGTTCTTATTGGGTGCATCATTTGCTTACTATATTGTTGTACCTTTTGGATTTGATTTCTTAATTAACTTTGGTAGTGCCGTTGTAACTGTTTTACCAAGTATTGGTAAATATGTAGGATTCTTTACAAAACTTCTTTTTGGTTTTGGTGTAGCTTTTGAATTACCAGTAATCACTTTCTTCTTAGCAAAAATCGGACTTGTTGATGATAAAATGTTAAAAGATTTCTTTAAATATGCGATTGTATTAATCTTTATCATGGCATCACTTCTAACGCCACCAGATGTTATTACTCAATTCTTAATGGCAGGTCCATTAATCTTACTTTACATCGTATCTATTTGGATTGCCAAAGTATTTAACCCACATGATACTAGCTTAGATGAAGATGAAGAAGAATAATCTTGATCCACTTAAAACTGCTAGCTATGATTATGAATTACCCAAAGAACTCATAGCTAGCAAACCTGTTTACCCAGCAGACAGTGCACGTCTTTTAGTCTATAACAAACAAACAGATAAAATAACTCACACCACATTTAGAAATCTTTTAGACTTTTTACCAGAAAACCTCTCTATTTTTTTAAATGATACAAAAGTAATTAAAGCACGAATCTATGGAACAAAACCAACAGGTGGGAAAATTGAGCTTCTTTTTAACAAACCCCTATTCATGAATCAATACTTAGTAATGATTCGTGGGAAAGTTCAAAAAGGATTGGAATTAAAGTTTGATTTAGGTCTTAGTGCAAAAGTTATTGAACTACATGATGAAGATGGAACGCGAACAGTTGAATTTTTTAAAAATGAAAAAAAATTAGAGTTTTTAGAACTTGTAGATATATTAAATGAAATCGGACACTTACCTTTACCTCATTATATGAACAGAGAAGATGAGGAACAAGACAACAAAGATTATCAAACCCTTTTTGCTAAAAACTATGGTGCCGTTGCTGCACCAACGGCATCTCTTCACTTCACAGAAGAACTTTTACAAAAAATCAATGATAAATTTAATGTTAATTATCTCACTCTTCATGTTGGAGCGGGTACCTTTAAACCAGTTGACAGTGAAAATATTTTAAATCATCCTATGCACAGTGAATACTTTGAAATAGGACGCGAAGCAAAAAGTGCACTAGATAATGCACAAAAAACGCTGGCTGTTGGAACAACAGTGACTCGTACTATTGAATACTATGCTCGAACAAATAAAATCCAAGGGGAGTGTGACCTATTTTTAAACCCAGCAAATACACCAATAAAGGTAGATCACTTATTGACAAATTTTCATTTACCTAAATCAACACTTATTATGTTGATTGCGTCATTTGTAGGCTTAGAAAAAACACTTGAACTTTATGATGTTGCTGTAAAAGAGAAATATCGATTTTTCTCATATGGCGATGGAATGCTTATTATTTAATAAGCTTTATTCTTAAAGCCCTTTAGGGTTTGTGCAAGTGTGGATATTCACTGCGTTCATGCTTCTTTTAAATGGAATTCATTTCCATTGGTAAAAAGAAGACATAAAATAAAAAAGGTTCCCTTAGAAGGTACCCTAAAAAAATGACTATTTTTTCAGGCACCTCTTTTGGGGAACAAATTTAAAGGAAATACTCATGCCTAAATACGTACTATTTGATACTGAAACAACAGGAAACCAAGACGAAGATAGAGTCATTCAATTTGGAGCAATGATTGTTGACCAAACAGGAACAGTTGAAGCATACGATGAATTTTGTAGTAGTGATGTTGAAATCAAACTTGAAGCCATGGAAGTGCATAATATCACACCCGATATGATTGTAGGAAAACCTCAAGCAACGCAAACAAACTTTTATCAAAAACTTTTAGAACTTAACAATGAAGAGAACTATCTAATTGCACATAATATCTCTTTTGATATGGGAATGATAAAAAAAGAGGGATTTGAGAATAATTACCAACTCATTGATACGCTGCGATGCGCAAAGCACTTATATCCTGATATGCCTTATCATAGACTCCAATATCTACGATATGCCTTAGAACTTTACAAAAC
The DNA here is from genome assembly GCA_964538295.1 of uncultured Arcobacter sp. Classification (GTDB taxonomy): domain Bacteria; phylum Campylobacterota; class Campylobacteria; order Campylobacterales; family Arcobacteraceae; genus Arcobacter_A. The sequence goes on from CAZIES010000005.1 coordinate 4,389, forward strand.
AGAAGAGCAAGAAGCAGCAAAACATAATATCACTATAAAAGCACATGATGCCATTGGTGATGTGTTAGTTATGAAACTCTTTTTATCAAAACTTGTAATGAAATGTCGTGAAGTTTATCCTGATTATAACCCTATGGAAAAACTTGTTGACTTAACACGAACACCAGTGTTTATCAAAACCTTTAAGTTTGGTAAATATCGAGGAAAAGATATTGCTGAAGTAGCTACACAAGATGCTGGATATTTAAACTGGATGAAATCAAACATGGATTTAGATGAAGATTTAAAATATACTCTTGATAAAGTTTTATCAAACTAAAAAACTCACAATTAATAAAACAAAACACTTGTATTTAATAGCAAAATAGCTATAATATACAAGTGTAAAATATCATATTAAATACAGGTTGTTAATATGAAAAAAATTTATTTTTTATTAATAGTATTCATACTCTGGACTATTCATTTACAAGCAAATACCACACCACAAAATATTCTAATACTACACTCCTACCATCAATCTTATAAATGGACTGATGATATCAACCGAGGTATCTACAATATCTTTGATTTAAACTCTTCAACAATGAAGTTTTATATTGAATATATGGATAGTAAACGTTTTGTAGATGGCTCACATTATGAAAACCTTTTTCTACTTTATCAAAAAAAGTATAATAAGATTAAATTTGATGTTATTATCTGTAGTGATAACAATGCTTTTGATTTTGTTAAACTGTATCATAAATCACTATTTTACGAAGCCCCAGTAGTTTTTTTGGGGGTAAACTATTTTACTAAAGATGATATAAGTGGGTTTTCTAACTTTACAGGAGTAAATGAAGAAGCAAATATCAAAGCCAATTATGAACTTATAAAAAAATTACATCCAAAAATTAAAAACATCTATACCATAGTAGATACAACCACCACTGGTCAACGAATTCAACAAGAAGTTCAAAATATTATTTTATCAAGTAATGACAATATCAACTATGAACTTATTAGTGATGTGACCCTAAAAGAACTTAAAGAAAAAGTCATAAATCTACCCCCAAATAGTGCTATTTTATTAAGTGTATTTTTTAGAAGTAAAGATAATCAATATTTTGAATACAACACTATATCCAACTTAATATCACATATTAGTACTGTACCAATGTATGGACTATGGGACTTCTATTTAGAAAATGGAATTATTGGAGGTTTTTTAACCAGCGGTTTCTATCAAGGGAAAGAAGCAGCAATAATGGCACAACAAATCCTAGCAGGTGTTCCTATTAGTTCTATTAATATACGATATGAAAGTCCCAATAACTATATGTTTGATTATACGTATCTAAGCCGTCATAATATTGAACTCTCAAAACTTCCAACTAAAAGCCATATCATTAATAAACCTCTTAATTTATATGAAAAATATAAAAAAGAGATTATCTCAATCATTTTACTCTTTAGTCTAATGATTGTTGTTATTATTCTACTTTTAATGTTATTACGCAATAAAGAGTTATCCAAACGTCAAATCAAAAAAGAGCTTCGATTTCAACAAACACTTATAGATACTGTTGATGCACCCATCTATTATAAAAATAAAAACGGAGACTATATTGGTTGTAATAAGGCCTTTGAAAAATTTTTAAGTCTCTCAAGTGATGATATTATTGGAAAAAAAGTTTTTGATTTAGTAGCAAAAGATTTAGCTACACTTTATACCAAAAAAGACAATGAACTTTTCAAAAATCCTCATCCTCAACAGTATGAAGGTATTCATAGATTTCCTGATGGCTCATCTAAACACCTAATATTTTATAAAAATATCTACTATGATGAAGAGAACAATATTCAAGGTATTGTTGGCACAATATTTGATATTACAAAACTTAAAAGTATCACTAAAAAACTCAATGATTTAAATAAAAATCTTGAAAAAAAAGTTCAAAAAAGAACACAAGAGCTTGAAGAGAGTAATGATGAGCTAGAACAAACAATTATTAATTTAGAAAATATGCAAAAACGGCTTGTTGAAACAGAAGTTGTTAATGGTTTAGGAAATATTGTCGCAGGTGTTGCCCATGAGATTAACACTCCTGTTGGTATTGGTATTACTGCCTCAACCCACTTAGAACAGCTTATTAGTACAATACATGAGCTTTATAATACCAATCACTTATCAGAAGAGGAGTTTTCAAACTTCTTAACTAAAAGTCAAGAGTTATCAACACTCATCCATACCAATTTCAACAAAACAGCTACCTTAGTAAAAAACTTTAAAAAAATCTCCATAGAGCATTTAAAAGAGGATAAGAGGACCATCTTTATGAAAGAATATATGGAAGATATTATCACTAGCATTCAAGCTATTACTAAATACCCAAACACTATAACAATAAACGTTGAATGTGATAAAAACCTAGAAGTTTTACTTTATACAGGTGCCTATTCTCAAATCATTACCAATTTAATTTTAAACTCCATTCACCACGGATTTGAAGAGTCTCAAGCTGGTAACATCAATATTAATATTTCACTTAACAATAATCAACTTAAAATTATTTTCAAAGATAATGGAAAAGGAATCAAACAAGAGAATATTAAAAAAATATTTGACCCATTCTTTACAACTCAACGTATCAAAGGACAAACAGGTCTTGGTCTCAATGTTATTTACAATATTATCACTGCAAAATTTAATGGTAGTATTAATTGTGACAGTGATGAAGCTAAAGGAGTCACCTTTACTATTATACTCAATATATAAGAACATATGCTAATAAAAAAGTCCTATTCATTTCACTTCAACTTACTATAATCTCCCAAATTATTATTGAAAAATAGGAGATGTTCAGTGAAAATGAACAGTTTTAGCCGTATAGGCTTTATTCTTGCAGCTGCAGGTTCAGCCGTAGGATTAGGTAATATTTGGAGATTTCCATATATTACAGGAGAGTATGGTGGTGGAGCATTTATTTTAGTGTATCTACTTGCAATTTTATTTATTGGATTAACAGTCTTCCTTGCTGAAGCAGTTATTGGTCAAAGTGGGCAATCAGACGTCTCTACTTCATTTATTTCCCTCTCAAAATCAAAAAATAGCAACTGGAAATTTGCTGGCTTTATGGTAGCAACAGGATTAATTATTCTCTCTTTTTACTCTGTTGTATTGGGATGGATTTTAGATTATGTTATTACTTCATTTGGTGATTTACCTACAGAAGCTAAAGTTGCAGGAGGAAACTTTGAGAACCTCATTTCCAATGATATTGGTTCACTTATTGTTTACCACACCTTAATTGCAGGAACCGTTGTTTTTATTGTACTAAAAGGAATTAAAGAAGGTATTGAAAAAATCAACCTTATCTTAATGCCACTTTTAGGACTAATCCTATTTGGTCTTTTAATCTATGCATTAACACTGGATTCTTTTTCTCAAGCAGTTTCTTTTATGTTTACACCAGACTTTTCTAAAATTAATGGAGATGCGCTATTAGCAGCCTTAGGACAAGCATTCTTTACACTATCACTTGGTGTTGGTACAATTCTTACCTACTCTGCATCTTTACCAAAAGAGGCAAACTTTGTTAAATCATCATTTATGGTAGCTATCGTTGATACCTCAATAGCACTCATTGCTGGTCTTATTATCTTTTCATTCCTTTTTGCAGCAGGAGCAAAAAGTGCAGCGGGTCCTGGGCTTGTATTTATCTCACTACCAGTAATTTTTTCTGACTGGGGAACATTAGGTAATATTATTGCGATTTCATTCTTTGTAGCCTTAGTTGTTGCAGGAATCACATCAGCAGTCTCTATGATAGAACCATCGCTTCGATTCTTTATCGAACGATTTAAAATGACACGTCAAAAAGCAACTATCATTTGTGGTGCTATATTTTATATCTTGGGTATTGTTGCCCTACTTTCAATGTCAAAATCATTTGGGGCAGAACTAACATTCTTTGGGAAAAATGCCTTTGATATTATGGACTTTATGTCATCATCAATTATGATGCCAATCGCAGCAATATTAATTTGTATCTTTTTAGGATACTTTGTTGATAAAGAACTACTAGAAGAGAAGTTTACAAAACATACATCATCTGCTGTATTTCATACTTGGTACATACTCATTCGTTATGTTGTTCCCATAGCAATTATCATTCTATTTTTAAATAAGTTAGGAGTCATTTAGTGCAATCAGGTTTTTCAAGAATTGGTTTTATTTTAGCAGCGGCAGGTTCTGCTGTTGGTCTTGGTAACATTTGGAAATTTCCTTATGTTACGGGTGAAAATGGTGGTGGTGCCTTTGTACTTATTTACCTAATAGCAATTGCTTTTATTGGATTGTCAATTTTTATTGCAGAGTCATATATTGGTAGAGAATCACGAGCAAATGCAGCTTCAGGGTATCAAGTAATCTCTAAATCCAAAAACAAAAACTGGCGATGGGCAGGTTTTCAAATCTTTGCAGGAATTATCATTCTTTCATTTTATGCTTTTATTATTGGATGGATTATTGACTATATTATTATCTCTATTACAGGACTTCCTTCAACAATTAAAGAGGCAGAGTCAACATTTACCAACCTAATCACCAATGAGATTGGAACTCAAATTTTCTTCCATACGGTTGTTGTAGCAACAATGATTTTTATTGCCTTAAAAGGGGTAAAAGATGGAATTGAAAAGTTAAACCTTATTTTAATGCCACTTTTAGCACTCATTCTATTTGGTCTTTTAGTTTACTCTTTTACTTTAGATTCCTTTGGTCAAGCTATGTCATTTATGTTTAGTCCAGACTGGTCTAAAGTAACCGTAGATTCTATTCTAGCAGCTGTGGGACAAGCTTTCTTTACCCTTTCACTTGGTATGGGTATTATTATTACTTATTCGGCTTCAATGGATAAAGAGTCTAACTTCATAAAATCTTCAGTTTTTGTAGCAATTGTTGATACTTCTGTTGCACTGATTGCTGGTATTATTATCTTCTCATTTCTCTTTGCAGCAGGTGCAAAAAGTACAGCTGGACCAGGACTTGTATTTATCTCATTACCACTGATTTTTAGTGGCTGGGGTCTATTTGGACAAGTTATTGCAATTGCATTCTTTTGTGCCTTACTCTTTGCAGGAATCACTTCAGCAGTATCACTATTAGAGCCATCAGTGAGATATTTAATTGAAAAGTTTAATATGGTTAGAATTAAGGCTGTATTATTAGCATCTGGATTTTTATGGATTTTAGGTATTTTGGCATTACTTTCCATGAGTGCAGATTACGGTGAAATGCTAACTTTCTTAGGTAAAAACCTGTTTGATCATATGGATTATATGACATCATCTGTAGCACTTCCTATTTCTGGATTTGTAACGTGTATTTTCTTAGGATACTTTGTTGATAAAAATGTTCTAAAGACAAAATTTACGTCTCAAACAAGCGTAGTACTTTTTAATCTTTGGTATGCATTGATTCGTTATGTTGTACCAGTAGCTATTGCAGTTTTATTCTTAAATAAACTGGGAATTATTTAACAATGTATAGAGGCTTAATGCCTCTATATACTTTTTATTTATAAAAACCTGTTCCAATAAACATATCACCATCAATACGTTTAATATATGATCGTTTTGGAGTAATCTTTTTCTTAATTGGATGTGACCACATATAATCTAACCACCCTTCTCCATTTGTTTGAGCAATTTTAATTAACTCTTGAATCAACATTAAACCACTTGCATCTTTTAGTTTATAAAGATTTTTTCCTACAAGTTTCGCATTTGAACCTAAGGCTTTATTAACGCCATTAAAATCATATGCAAACATATATAACTCTCCACGAATAAAGGCTCCATTTGGATCATTAAACTCTTTTAGACAAGCTTCTGTTCCTTTTTCTTGACAAAGTTTAACCCCTTCATTAACAAATGCTTTAACCTCTTCAACCGTGGCACCATAGGTAACTGATACTCCAAGGATACACCCTACGAGAACTTTTGATAGTTTTGCTAACATTATTCTACTCCTTATAGTTAACTTAAATCAAGTATACTCCTAAGATATAATAACTATATGATATTTAGAGTCTTTAGTTTATAAAAAAAGATAAAGATTGAAACCAATAAGAAGAACATTAAGTAAGATAAATGAATATTTATTAACAATACTTAAAAAAGAGACCAAGATATATCCAGAAAAGAACCACCAAGGAGTTAATACATCATATACTTTTAGAGGATAACGAATAAACTCTATAAGTAACTGATCTAAAAATGACCCTGCACCAATAAGATGTGCAAAAAGTTCCAAGGGATAAAAAAGTGTAAAAAGTAATGTCAACAAAGGTGAAACTAGTTGTTCATAGGTAGTTTGTGAAAAGAAAAAATGTACCACAGGATTGAAACAAAAAAATATCCAAAAATTAAAAAAAAGTAAACTAAAAAATTTTGGTAAATTTTCAAAATATTTTATATACAAAAAAATATAAAAGACCCCTGCAATTGAAAACCATAAAGATAAAGAAAAAAGATATTTAGGAAACAAAGCTATAATTATTAAAGCCGTAAAAAAAAGAGTCTCAAAAGAGAAAAGTTTAATATTATTTCGTAAAAGGATTATTCCAAGTAAAAACATAATAAATGCTCTTAATAAAGAGGGTACAATCCCTGTTAAAAGCAAATATCCAAACAAAAATAGTAAGGTAAGTATTATAATATCAAGCTTTTTATTTCGATAGGGAAAATATTGTTGATGAACAGAAGAATAAAGCATATGAAATAAGCCATAAAAAACAAACGATAACACACCTAAATGAAAACCAGAGATAGCTATTAAATGCGCAAGCCCTAAAGAAGCAAAAAAGTCACGTAATTTTTCATTTAAAGGTTGAGCTAAAAAGAGTGCATTAAACAATTCTGCAATATCACTATTCTCATGTTGGATAGTTATCTTTTGTGCTAACTTACTCTCTATAGTTTGACTATTAAAACTATGTATATTAATACTTTTTGTATAAAAATTCCGTAAGAAAGCAATAAAATCAACACTTGAAGTAACTAAAGTCAAAGAGATAGAGTCTTGTTTTGAAAATTTATGAGAAGATGAAATAGAGGTATAAAAAGTATAATCTTCTGTTTTTATTTTTAAAACATCATAATCATCTTTATGATAAATATTAAGAACTTTACCAGATGTTTCTAAAAGTTCTTCAGTTTTGAAATCTTTATACTTTGAATACTCAAAACTGATACTTAGAAGAAAAACAGATAAAATAAAAGAGGAAAAGAGCCAATAATGAGAAGAACAAGAAAATAATGATAGTTTTTCTGCTTTCATACTAAAAGCATAACATAATTTTAATTATTATTTATCTTGAATTACTTTTTTTAATCGTTCTATTTCAGTTAATGCTTCCTCTAAAGATTTACTTAAAACCAAATTCTCATTTTTTAAGGCAATATTTTCTTCTTCCAAAAAGTTTGTTTCATCACTTATAATATTTTCTCGTAAAGAAGAATTTTCCAAAGACTTACCTGTTTCGTGAGATAAATAACGTATGGCTATATAACCAATTTTTTTATTGTTTTTATTAATTATTGGGTAAATAGTTGATCGAAGATAGTATGTATCACCCATTTTATTAATATTTTTAAAAACTCCATGCCATGTCTGATTACGTCTTAAACTATCCCAAATCTCTTTATGAAAAGACTCAGGAACACTTGGGTGGGTTAACATACGTGGTTTTTGACCAATTAACTCCTCTTTACTATAACCAGATAGTTCACAAAACTTATCATTGACATCAATAAAAAAACCATTTAAATCTGTTCGTGAAACGACAGTTATATTATCAACTAATGACTTATAGTCTTTGTCTGCTAAGGTTTTCATCCAAATTTTTCCTTTTGAAGTTTTATATAAGATAGTTTATTATTAAAAAGTAAGCAAAGGGTAATATTTTACAAAAATTATAAAAAAAAAGGCAACTTTTCTTTAGTTTGGAAAAAATTTAACATTTTTTCCAAATCGACATTTGAGAAAGAGTATGCTGAAACTTACGATTTGTCTCTTTAATAACAAAAGGAACATCAATTAATTCAACCAATTCAAACTCTTCTTCCAGATTTTCTTTTAATGTCTCTAAGGTTGATACCTCTTTATTATCTTTTAAATATCCACCAAGCCAGTTTGCTTTAGGGGTATACTCTTCTAACCATGTATATGGACTAAGCAGTACCAATAAACCATTATCTTTCACTCGTTTAGGAACATCATCTAAGAACTTCTGAGGATAATAGAGTCTATCAATAAGATTTGAACAGAAAATTAAATCATATCCTGTGTAAAGATCTTTTAGGTTACACGCATCACCTTGCATAAAGGTTACTTTATCTTTAATAGCATCTAAATTAAAATCTTTTAGTCCTATAGTGTTTTCTTTAAAAAGTTCACCCTCTGTTGCTATCTTATACGTAAGAGACTCATACTTTTTAAGCTTCACTCCCACATTAATAAAGTTGGCACTAAAATCTATTCCTAATACCTCATCAAAATGTTGTGCTAACTCAAAACTACTTCGCCCTACTGAACATCCTAAGTCTAAAGCCTTGCTTCGATTTAGACCTTCTAAATAGGGTTTTAAAATCTCTACGCTAGTTTTAGGAAAGTTTTTAACTCCAAAATTTTCTGTTCCATAATGAAACTCACAGTACTGAGAAATCTGCTCATCCGTTTCATACACATTATCATTTAGTTCTGTTCTATAGTCATTCTCTGATTGTACATACCTAAAACCAGCATGTTGGAAAAAGTGTTTTCTAAAAGCATACCGTGCACTTCGTAATACTTCATTACCAAGAGATATAAAAGACCCACCTTTCATTAGTGCATGCCTATCATCAAAGGTTGGTGTTGTAAAGTCATCATAAGCTGGATGGGTTTCAAAATCATCAAATGGATAGGTTGGTGTAATACTCCATTGCCATACATTACCTATAACATCATAAAACTCACTCCCTTCTTTTCCAAATCCATATTTATCTACTGGTGTTTGATTGAAGTACTTAAGCCCTATATTTGACTCACTGCTTTGTGCCTTTACATAGTCATTAAGCCTATAATACTCATCTTCACTAGGTAGTCTTACTTCTACACCTAATTGCTCACTTTTGTAAGCACAAAATGCCTCTGCTTCATAGACATTGATATCAACTGGATAATTTAATGGTAACAGTACTTCTCGGTTAATCTCTCGTAAGTAGTATGCACCCTCTTTTTCTACCCAAAAAGTTGGAAGTTTTGATTGGGTAAAGTCTAGCCACTTTAACCCATCTTTACTAAAATAATGCAACTTACTATACCCACCAGCATTTACAAACTCTAAGAACTCTCCATTACTTACTAGGTATTTACTCGCTTTAAATGGTTTGATTTGCGCTTTGTGAAAACTAAACTCATTATCCCATCCATAATAGATTGGGTTGTTTCTATCTTTCTGTATTAATACCTCTCCACCCTCTACTGTTACTAATTCATTTGTTGGATACACTTTTGATACTTCATTGTTATATTCAAACAGTTCATCCTCAATTAAAAACTCTATTCCTAACTCTCTAAGTAATACAGAAGAAGTCTCTATATGAATATTCTCATGCTCTATTCCCATAAGAATAATCCACATAGGAGACTCCCAGTTAATAGGTAGACTAAACTCCATCGTATCAATGAGTTCTAATACTAACGCTTTTACCTCATCTCTATAAGCTTTTGTTTGCTCGAAGCTTGGCCATGAATAGTTTTCAGAGTTTAAATCATCCCAACTCATTTCGTCCACACCAATGGCAAAAATAGATTCGTAAGTTTTATTAATACGTGTTTTAATGATGTTAGAGATATTAAGCTTATTCATAAAGAATGTTGCCGTATGCCCATAATAAAAAATCAATGGATGTCGGAGTCTATTTGGTTGTTCATAGAGAGATTTTTTATCTTTAAGTAAATCAAAGAGTTTCTCATCTAATTCATAGGTTTGAAGAAAGTACTCACGTATCTCTTGACGTTTCTCTTCAACAGTGCCACTACTAAGATTAATTGTATCTTTTATAAAGTTCATAGATTTCCTTAATTTAGTTTGATATCAAACTTTAAAGTATAATTATATTGTTTACTTCTTGCTTTGTCAAGTGTTAATTTACCTCTAACGCTTCACAAACACCTTGTTCAACAAATTTACCATAAATCAGCAATAGTTGCTCTTTTTCATAGGCATCCATATTAACCCAATGTTTTTGTAACCGCTCTTTTAGTTGGTCTACATCTTTATTAAGAAGTGACCTAGCAATAATGTTCTCACATAACATAATTCCTAAGCGTTTAATAGAGTTTGTACTATCTAAAATCTCTATTCCCTCTTTGGTAAGTCGTTCTACTTCTAAAGTTTGTTTCTCATCTCTTTGTTCAACTATCTTATAAAGAATATTTAATGCTTGATTATGAAGTACTACTGGCATTTCATCCCTATCACCTACTGAAGCTTTAAGTGTTACACCAATAGCGCCCAAATGAATTGATTGGTTGATAGTATCAAAATTTTGTGAACTGTTTGTTAAGAACTTAAATCGATAAGCAATTGCCATATTTACAAAAGTTGCTCCATACTCAAAAGCTCCTAAGGCTGCAATAGCTAAACACTTTTGATAGTTATTAATCGCTTCATCATAATCTTCACTCCACTCTGCATAGTTGGCTTTAATATTATAGTAATGCCATAACCATAATGGTTCATTATCTTCATTATGTCTAAATAGAAGCTCACCTAAAGTCTTGACTAGCTTTAAGCCCTCCTCTTTTTTATCCTCTCTTCGCTGACTTACAATAATCCATGACTTTCTTTGATAATACCTTACTTGTATATCTGTAGGTTTAGTGTAGTGTTTATCAGTTATCTCAATTGTATTAGGTAATGAGTTATAAGCACTATCAAACTGTCCCATACGTTCATATAAAGAACATAAATCGACACCATAACTACTTGGATTAATTTCATAAAGATATTGTGTGATTAATAGTGCTTGTTCAAAGTGTCCATTTCGTTCGAACAAAAATTTCAGTGAATTAAGAGCTTCAATACTGAGCTTCCTATATAAAGAGTCATTGGTTAATTCAAAGTTCTCGATTTGTTGCGAATCAAACATTTTACCTGCTATTTCAAACCAATAGGTATCAATAAGCGTGTATTGTTGTTTTTTCTTAATAGACTCAATAAGTTTTTCTAAAATAGCTATGGTACGTTTTTCATCCAATACGATATCTTTTACATAGTAATACAATACAAGTAATGAAATAGGATTATCAAAGTACTCTAAACACTCTTCAATATGATTTCGTAAATAGTATGAAAGCCTTCGTCGCTCATCATAAAGCGCTTTAACACTTACATGACGTGTAAAATAGACTTGTGCACTTTGAGCTTGCGCCAAAAAATTAAAATCATCAAAAGAGCGGTTAATAAAATTTTGAAAACCAGAGATAAGTGAGTTATCACTACTTTTATCTTCAAAGAAATTTCGCCCACAGTATTCAAATAATTCTAAAGAGACAAAGGTTTTATCTTGTTTGCCTTCAACTTGTACTGTTGAACTTAAGTGCATTAGCGTATAAAGGGTTTGCTCTTTTGCTGAAAGTAACATCTCTATAGGTGTTTCATTAGCAACTTGTCTGTTTTCGTCATAAGAGATATTCATTACCTGCAAACTTTTTAAACGCTTTTTCATACTCTTTTTTTGATCGTTTCTCACATGAAAATCAATCTCTTGAAAATGTTCTAAAAAACAAGGTACAACTAACCGCCACATCCAATGTTCATTATCCAATAAATCAATATTATAAAAAGCAATAGCATATTTTTTATCTAAGGTTCGTAATGCTAGTTGTAGACGTTTCTTACGTCGTGTATCTTTATTGAACCATGATTGAAGTCCATCTTTTAGTTGAGAACTCTCCCCATCTAAAATAGACGGCATCATAAGTAGACCAAAGAAAAATAACACCACAAAAAACATGGATATAGTTTCAGTATTTGTCCACTCAAAGGGATACTCAAAAATGATTTTCTTTAAGATATCTTCATATAAAGAGGAAGAGATAAGAGCAAAAAGGATAATAATAACAGAAATAACACTAAAAAGCATAGTAGAGAAACGCTTTTTGAAGTTAAATACAGCAGATGAATTTCCACAAAGTTCACTCAAACTTTCTTCAAAACTCTCTAAGGTATCCTCTTTTACGTACGTAATCTCTATATCTTTACCATTTTTTTGAACCATTGGTTCGTTTTTGTTTTGACGTCGTTTTTGTTTTAGACTTCCTGTATAGATTTTACAGTTACTTTTCATTTCCTATTCCATCTTTTGCAAACTTATTTTGTATTGG
>CAZIES010000005.1:16912-21969 GCA_964538295.1 uncultured Arcobacter sp.
CAAGAGTAATTCTTTTCTCGTAGTTTTAAAAAATCAAACTCTTCATCACTGATTTGTAATAAAACCCCATTCGTTTGAGAAGAGACATTAGCATTAAGGTTTAAAAAAATTCCATGAGTTGAACTCTTCTCTCCTTCAAAGGTTATGGTTTCAATAGAGTTCCAAACCTTCTCATAACCCTTGACTATTACAGGAATAAAGTCTTCATGTTTAAGTTGTCGTTTAAACGACTTTTGGGCACTTGAAAGATTAACAAGTGATCCATATCCAAAGATATACATTAAACAATTTTCTCTTTTGTTAAAATAATTCCATCCGTATCTGCATAGACATAATCACCATCATTAAACTGTACCCCACAAAAAGAGAGTTCAATATTTCTTTGACCTTGCGTTACAGGAATATATTTACGAGGACATGTTCCTAAGGCAAAAAGTGCCACATCAATATCTTTGATTTGGAAAGTATCTCGAATATAGCCATTTACAATAATCGCTTCATAGTTATTATCTCTTGCAAATTTCATAAGGTTTTCACCAACCACTGCAAAATACTCTTTATCCACATCAACAACAACAATTTTACCTGTTCCATCTTCATCTCGAAGAACTTTTATAAGCTCACTATTGTTTCTTTCTAGCTTAACAGTTACAACTGTCCCCATACACTTTTCTTTTGCCCCATAATTTGTAAAATCGTCATCTAATACATGAACAAGTTCTGGGTGTTCATCGCAAATATCAGCTGTAAAAAATTCCATAATGTTTTTCCTTAGTTTCTTTAGTTTTTAAAGTCAAATATTATCTCATTTTGAATGTTAGTTTCACTTTAAATTGTACATATGAAGTACATAAATCATACTTTATCAAACTTTTACCTAGTTTTGGGTATCCTAATGCCCCTTAATAAGAAAAATAAATAGATTTAGGCAATTAAATGAAAGTAGTAACTGGCGTAGTTGGAAACGATATCCACGTTGTAGCTAATAGACTGATTGAACTCTCACTAAAAGCTAGAGGCTTTGAAGTATTTAACTTAGGTGTAAATACTTACCTTGAAGAGTTTATTGATGCAGTAGTAGAGACCAATGCAGATGTTCTGTTGATTTCATCATTAAATGGTGAAGCAGAAGGATGGGCACGAGAATTAAAAATTTTATTGAGCAAATATGAAAATCTTCTAGATAATGTCACCTTTATGATTGGAGGTAACTTGGTTGTAGGAACAGGAAGTGCAGATGATATTGTTCCAAAATTTAAAAACTACGGATTTGATTTAGTTTTTCACCAAGTTGATTTAAATACAGGATTAGATGAATTGGAAAAATATTTAGAAGGCATAAAAAAATGAGTCTACTACAAGAAGAACGAAATATTATATTAAACAATGAGTATGTAGATAACTTTGACTTTGCCGAAGTTGAAGATTTTGTAAAAAATGCAAGTAAAGACCTTTTTATCTCTTACAACTTTAAAACAAAAAATAAGATGCTAGTACAACCTCGTGGTGGTTTTCCTACATACAATAAAATGTTTGCGCTTTACGAGTTTTTTGATAAAGCAGATGTGGATGTTTTACCATGTACCATTGATTCAAATACACGGCTTAACGACTATGCAACTGCTAAAAAAATGCTTCGACTCTCTGAAGAGAATGAAGTCGATATGTTAAATGGGTATCCACTAGTAAATCATGGCTACCGAACCACACGAAAAATGATGACACACTTTAACAAACCAATTTCTCTTAGACATGGAACGCCAGATGCAAGACTACTGATTGAAACAGCTATTGCTTCAGGTATTTTTGAAATTGAAGGAGGTCCAATCACTTACCTTCTACCATACTCTAAAAACTTCCCACTTGATAAAGCCTTTTTATACTGGAAATATGTAGAACGTGTATGTGCCAAATACTCTGAACTCAATGAACCAATTAACCGTGAATCATTTGGTCCATTAACAGCAACTCTAGTGCCACCATGTATTACTATCGTTATTCAACTACTTGAAATGTTATTAGCCCTAGAAGAGGGAGTAAAATCTTTCTCAGTCTCTTTTTCACAAACAGGTTCAATGAACCAAGATATTGTAACAGGAGCAGTAATTAAAAAACTAGCACGTTATTATGCCAATGAGATTAATTGTGGAGATGCAGATATTCATTTAGTTTATCACCAATGGATGGGAGCATTCCCACAAGATCCTAACTTTGCAGGGCAACTTATCAATATGAGTACCGTTATTGCTTCAATGGTAGGGGCTGATAAAATTATTACCAAAACCAAACAAGAGGCTTCTGGAATTCCAACCAAAGAGGCTAATGCGGAAACTGTAGCAAATACACAGTACACTTTACGTATTTTAAATGGATTACCAACAATCAAAGATGAAGAGGAAGAAGAAAACCTTACATTAGAAGTGATGTCTATCATGGAAGCTGTTTTCAATGATAAAGCAGACACCTTATGGCGAAAAGTATTTAACTCTATTAAAAATGGAACCATTGATGTACCATTTTCACCACATATTATAAATAACAACGAAATGATTACCATACGTGATGCCAATAAAAATATTCGAATTATCAACCGAGGTAAAGTACCTATTCCTGATAAGTGTTTTGAGTATGAAAAATCAAAATGTGACTTAACTAAAGATACTACTTCAATCGTCAATGATATTATCCATGACATAGGAATTATGCAATGAGCCAATTTAACGAAGATTTAAAAGATAGACTATTAATCGACATAGGAAGTACTTACTTTAAAGTAGGTACAGTTTCCAATGTAGAACAACACTTTAGAGATTTTAACAAAGATATTTATGATGATTTAACCTATAAGTGTGGAGAGACCTTACATAACTACCATAAAGATGATATCTTTATCTGTTCATCAGCCAATGGGGGATTAAGTACACTAATCATAGGAATTACGGACTCTTTTTCCCTTAAATATGCAACCAATATTGCCTTTAACTCAGGGATTAATATTATTGATACGGTGTTATACAAAAATATTGAGAAGACATCTATTCCAAGCGATTTAATCGATGTTGTTATTGTGGTTGGGGGAATTGATAGTGTTCAAGGCATCTTTGATGACAAACTCTATAGTTTTTTAGATAAAATCAAATACTCTAACATCGTTTATGTTGGAAGTGAACTTGATGCTATTAATTTGAAAAAAAATATTGAAAACCTAGTCATACTACCTAATATTATAGATAATAAACTGCATATTGTAGAAGAGCATTTAAAAGAGTACTTAACCAACCTATATCAAGCAGATATCATGGGTAAAGAGGATATCAAACACCTTTATGATGTTACCTCTAACCAGATCTATTCAACACCCTATATTGTCAATAAAACCCTACCACTTATTAATTCAAAGTTTGCAGTGGTTGATCCTTATTTACTTATTGATATTGGTGGAGCAACAACTGATATTCACTACTCAAAAGATTTAGTGGATGATAACATTGTAACGGACAATGAATATGATCGACTGGTATTTAAAAAATTAGGGGTTTATAAATCAAAAGAGTCCCTTATTTTTGCAGCTAAAAACAACGAATTTGTATATGAATTACTCTCTCATTTAAAAGTGACTGAAAATATTTTTGAAGAACAAAGTGATAAAGCACTTCGTATTCTTATGCAATTAGCAATTTTTTTAGTATTATGTAAAGTATCTAAATATCGTAAAGCGTATATTAACTTAAAGCTTTTATCGCTAAACTCTTTAGTACTAACAGGGGGGATTACCAAAGTATTAACCCAAGAAGAGTGTGAAGATATTGTTGAGTTTTTTTATAAAAAAATCTTAAACTCAGAACATAACCCAACGATTGTAATGGACTCAAATTACGATATTTGGACATTAGGATTAAACCAATAAAGCCCTACAGAATTCATTTCTGTATTATATAATATGGTTCTTTGAACGCCGAACCATTTAAAAGGATAAAAATTATGTCAATTAACTGTATACGAACACTTATTGAAGATGCAAATGTTTCCCATGGAGATAAAGTTGCCATTGTACATGAACAAAACAATATTACTTATAATGAATTATTTACTAAAGTGAATCAAGTTGCTTATTACTTAAATGAACTAGATTTACCCAAAGGGAGCCGAATTGGTATCTATTCTAATAAAGGAATAGACCAAGTTATTGCTATTTTAGCTATTTTGTCAACTAACTACGTATTAGTTCCTCTAACAAAACTTTTAAAATCTGAACAAGTTGAATACATAATCAATGATTGTAATATTCGATGTATTATTACTGATAAACTAAAACTAGAGAGTATTGAAGAGATTAACTTTGATGGACACATTATCTCTTATGAAACAGCACACAAAGATATTCCCTCATTTGAAGAGATTTTTAAATATTATAATAAACCATTCTCTTGTGATATCAATGGACATGATAATGCTGTTATTACCTACTCTTTTGGTATTACAGGAACTCCAAAAGGGATTGTACTTTCACATAGAAACTTAATTGACTCTGCGCGAGTTGTTTCTCAGTACCTACAACTTGAAGAGAGTGATACCTTAAGTGGATTACTTATTTTCAACCTTGACTATGGACTTAACCAAATTTTTTGTTCTTTATATAAAAGGGCAACCTTAGCACTGCACCGATTTATCTTACCAGGTGACTTCTTTAATCACTTAATTAACGACAAAGTAACGGTTATTGCCTTAATGCCAGTAAACATTACACAAATGTTTGATGAAGATGAGCATCGACTCCCAAGTCCTGAACTGTTAAGTAGTGTAAAAACAATTACCTCTTCAGGAGGAAATGTGACTGCTAAAATGGTAAAAGATGTACAACAATTCTTCCCTGAAGCAAAAATCTACTCGATGCATGGATTAACAGAAGCTTTCCGTTCAACCTACCTTGACCCTTCTCAAATAAATATTCGACCTGAATCGATTGGTAAAGCTATTCCAGATGTGGAACTCTATATCGTTAATGATGAAGGGAAAGAGTGTAAAACAAGAGAAGTTGGTGAACTTATTCATCGCGG
>CAZIES010000005.1:22069-43967 GCA_964538295.1 uncultured Arcobacter sp.
AGTGAAATAGCTCCAAAAGAGATTACTTTTGAACTTAAAAAACATTTAGCTTCATATATGATTCCTTCAAAAATTATTTATCGAAAATCATTACCACTTATTCCTAGTGATAAAAACAAAATCAATAAAGAAGAACTTAAAAAAGAGCTTCTAGAAAATAGCTAATTTAGTACTTTTGTACTAAATTAGTTACGAATTTACCTTTTCACTAAAAAAATTCATAAAACTTAAATATTTTTGATACATATCAAGTACTTTTATAGATTTATTTATTAGAATACTCTAAATCAAAAAAGGACTCAATTATGAAAAAAATTTTAATTCTTACGTCAATCTTAGCATGTGCTGCATTCGCTAACCCATACGCAAAGTGTGCTGGTTGTCACGGTGCTGATGGTGGAAAAGTTGCATTAGGTAAATCTAAAGTTATTAAAGATATGACTAAAGCTGACTTCATTGCTGCAATGAAAGGTTACAAAGATGGATCTTACGGTGGACCAATGAAAGGTTTAATGAAAGGTCAAGCGGCTTCACTTTCTGACGCTGATATTGAAGCAATTGCTAATCAAATTGCTAAATAATTAACTATTGTATAAACTAGAAGAAACCACTTCTAGTTTATACCTTCACTCCTCACTTTTAAAAATATTATTTTCACGCAGACTTTACACTTTTTTTCCACAATAAAAATCTAAAATTTCCTATGTTATATTACAAAACTAAGTAATATACAACAAAAAAGGACTCTATCATGAAAAAAATTTTACTTCTTACGTCAATCTTAGCATGTGCAGTATTTGCTAACCCCTATGCAAAATGTGCTGGATGTCACGGTGCTGATGGTGGAAAAGTTGCATTAGGTAAATCTAAAGTTATTAAAGACATGACTAAAGCTGACTTCATTGCTGCAATGAAAGGTTACAAAGATGGTTCTTACGGTGGACCAATGAAAGGCTTAATGAAAGGTCAAGTGGCAAATTTAAGTGATGCGGATATTGAAGCTATTGCAAATCAAATTGCTAAATAACCTACAACACATAAACTAGAAGCAAACGCTTCTAGTTTAAACTTCCCAAAAAAATAATCTTTTAAATTATATTTATTTAATTTTTAACCTTTTAATCATCTTAAATAATAATATTAGTAAAAGTATATTATAATTTTATAATGTAAATCAAAAGGAGTTTATGATGAAAAAAGTTTTTCTATTGGCGTCAATCTTGGCATGTGTTGCGTTTGCTAACCCTTATGATCAATGTGCTACTTGTCACGGTGCAAATGGTGAAAAAGCAGCGATGAGTGGAAAGTCGAAAGTCATTAAAGATATGACTAAAGCAGAATTTATTGCAGCAATGAAAGGGTATAAAGACGGTTCATATGGTGGGTCAATGAAAGGTCTTATGAAAGTTCAAGCTGATAAATTAAGTGATGCCCAAATTGAGGCAATGGCAAATCAAATTGCTAAATAACGATAATAGCTAGGAGTTTTCTCCTAGTTGTTATTGACCTATTTCTATTCGATCTCGTCCATTCTCTTTAGCTTTATAGACACCATCATCAGCAGTTTTAATTAATACATCTTTACTTTTACACTCATCCCAAAAAGCAACTCCCATAGATACAGTTAAGGCAATTGGTCGTAAAGGGTTGGGTATCATCTCTTTTTTTATATCTTCTCTTAAACGCTCTAAACCATTTAAAAGTAGTGCCTTAGGCATAAAACATAATAGAATAAACTCTTCACCACCATAACGATAAACTTCTCCGTTAAGAAGTTTTGCATGTTTTTTTAATTTTCGTGCAATATATCGTAAAGCATTATCTCCTGCATCATGGCCAAAAAAATCATTAATCCCTTTAAATCTATCTGCATCAACAAAAGTAGCACTTA
This sequence comes from uncultured Arcobacter sp., assembly GCA_964538295.1. Taxonomy (GTDB): domain Bacteria; phylum Campylobacterota; class Campylobacteria; order Campylobacterales; family Arcobacteraceae; genus Arcobacter_A. Next base: position 23,961 of record CAZIES010000005.1, read on the forward strand.
AAACATTAGCATTACGTTGACCAATAAACATCTCTAAATCCTCTTCCATCTTACGACGATTATAAACATCCGTTAAATGATCTTTATGCATGGTATCTTGTAAAGCCTCTTTCTCTCGTAAAAGCTGTTTGATAAGATTATCTTTATAGTCCTCAGAGATAAAAGTATTTCTTTTTTCTTCAATATCTCCAATAATAATTTCAAAAAGATTTTTTTTAGCATTATAATTAATCTTCTCACACTGTGCCACTACAGTAGGTTTTTCAGAACCTAAACCATTAGAAATTTTAAGTCGATCAACACTTTTTATATCATATTTAATCTTGTCATTAATAATACTAATCTCAAGAAGCTCTTTTTTCCAGTAAGGGGTCATCTCTTTTTCAATCACTTTAATTTGTGTAGTTAAAATATCATCAAATAGCTCTTTAGAAACAGAGATATGCAACATGGTTATCCTAGTGATTTTTTATGAAGTGTATAATAGTTCCTATTAACCATTCATTAAAAGATTTCATATTATAAGTTTAAATTATAATAAGACTTATAAAGTTTTAAACTTTACTTGGCTAATATTTCAAAAATTTATTATAAGGAATTCTTATATGAAACTACGTGAAAAATTCACACCAATGTGTTTTCTTAGCGCCTTAGGTGCTGGTGGTTTGTCTGTCTCTTTTTTTATGTATCTTATGTTTTTAGTGCCTCATAAAGGTGTACCTATGGCTACTTTTGACTTTGTATTCCCAGCACTATTAAAGGGAGATTGGCTCTCTATTATTGTTGCCTTTTCATTACTTTCTATTTTAACTTTTGCATTTTTTCATTTTAAGTTTCTGATTTGGAATACGAAACAGTTTAAACTTTTTAAAAAGACAAAAAACTATGAATCATTAAAAAATTCAAATGCTGAAATAACACTCATGGCAATTCCATTAACTTTTGCCATGAGTATAAATGTCTGTTTTGTTTTAGGTGCAGTATTTATACCTGGTCTTTGGAGTATTGTAGAGTTTTTATTTCCTTTTGCACTAATTGCTTTTATTGTTGCAGGGTATTTTGCATTGAAAATATTTTTTAACTACTTTACTCGTATTTTAACCACAGGTGAGTTTGACTTTACCAAAAACAATAATCTCTCTCAAATGATTTCTATTTTTGCTTTTTCAATGGTCTCTGTTGGTTTTGCAGCACCAGGAGCTATGAGTCACTATATCACCATTAATGCTATAGGAATTGCTGGTTCAATCTTTTTTGCTGCTATTGCATTACTGCTACTTATTATTAAACTCACTATTGGATTTACGAATATGTTTGAAAAGGGTATTGCTTTAGAAGCAAGTCCTTCATTATGGATTATTATTCCTATTTTAACCCTACTTGGTATTGCCTTTGTAAGAATCTCTTTTGGATTAGACCATCACTTTGATTCACCGCTTGCAAACTCTTCATTGTTTACTCTAACAACAACAATTCTTTCTATTCAAATTATATTTGGAATTTTAGGATTTAAAGTAATGAAACAACTTAATTATTTTGATGTATACATTGAAGGTGAAAATCGTTCACCGGTCTCTTTTGCTTTAATTTGTCCAGGTGTTGCACTCATGGTATTTGGAATGTTTTTTATTAACTTTGGTCTGACATTTAATGGTGTTTTAGAAAAGTACTCTATTTTCTATTTTGCTTTAATGTTACCATTTATTTTTGTTCAATATAAAACGGTACAGTACTTTTTTAAACTCAAATCTAAATTCAACTTCTAATATGCTAAAATCTCCATTAAATACCTAATGGAGATTTTAATGCGTCTATTCACCCCTTTTATTCTTTTATTGTCACTACTTTTTTTCAGTGCCTGTGCACATAAAAAAACCGTACCCTATCCAAAAGAGATAAAGGATATAAAAGCCTATGAACAAAAAGCAGATAATTACTTAAAAAATGTACCTTCCATAGAATACTATGACCAAATAAAATTTGATAAAGTTTTTAACAAAAAATATTTTCAGCCATGGCACATAAAAAAGCCCTATGCCTCTAAAAAACAAGCAACTTGGGGACATGTATATGCAAAACGTAAAGTTTATGGAGACAATCATAGACCCATCTCAAAAAAGTGGTTCAAAAAACAAATTGCCAATGCAGATTTTGACAATTATAACACCATCTTAAAAAAAGCAATTACCACTAAAAACTCTGCACTTCGTGTTTTTCCAACTAACTCAAAAATTTTTTATAATCCTAAAAAAGCAGGTGAAGGATTTCCCTTTGATTATAACCAAAACTCAGGTATCAAAATCAACTCTCCACTACTTATTTCTCACTATTCCAAAGACAAGGCATGGGCTTACGTGCAAGCCTCTTTTGCATCAGGTTGGATACAAATTAATGATATTGCTTATGTAGATGAGAAAATTGCCAAGAAGTTTGAGAGTGGAAACTATTATGTAGCCATTAAAGATAATTTTCCTATTTATAAAAATGGCGTTTTTAAAGAGTACATTAAAGTGGGTACAATTTTTCCAAAAACAAAAAGTGGCAAATACTTAACCATAGGAAAAGATATTAACCTCAATGGCTTTTTATCAACAGTAACACTAAACGAAAATCAGATTGATAAAAAACCTATCAAACTCAATCAAAAAAATGTTGCCACTATCTTTAATGAACTCATTTCTGAACCATACGGTTGGGGAGAACTTTTAAACCATAGGGATTGTTCTGCTTTAACACGAGACTTTATTGCCCCTTTTGGTATCTATCTTGGAAGAAACTCAGCCTCACAAAAAAATCAAGGCAAATACCACAATCTTTTAAAACTAACACCAGAAGAAAAAAAAGCCTATATTATCAAACATGCAACCCCTTATTTAAGTCTTATTTATCTTAAAGGGCATATCATGCTTTATATTGGAGAAAAGAATGGTGAACCTTTAGCCTTTCATAATATTTGGGGGATTAAAACACTCAATAAAAATAATGAACAAGGTAGATTTATCATAGGACGTGCTGTTGTTACCACTCTTAATCCTGGAGCAGAACTAAAAGATTTACATCCTCAAAAAGCACTTATTGATAGGATTATAGGCGTATCAAATCTTAAAGAAAAAGTTCCCAGTGAACGTTAAAATTTGACGCAAAAAAGGTTAAACCTTTTTGTATAAAAGCCGTTACCTCTTTATCTTTTAAAACAAAAAAATAGACCCTTGGGGAGTAAGGTTTATGCTTGATAGCAAACACTTCATAGAATTCATCTTTTAACTTTTGTTGTATTTTTTCTATCTGTTCATTATGACTCATAGTACGATTTAAATGATGATAAACAACCACACACCGTCCCACTTCATAAAACTTTTGTAACTCATCAAGAAAGATATATTTTCCACTCTTTGGTTTGGATTTAAAAGCATCTAAACCTAAAATAGTTATCCCTTTTGATGCTTTATCAAACTTTGTAGCCAAACCATTATCAGGATCAACAAAAATAAAATCTGCATTTTTCGCAAAAATAACCGCATCATTAAGCCACTTTTGACGATAGTTTAATTCATCTTTTCCCTTATTCGTTATAAAAAAGCCAAAAAACGTACACGAAGGAAGTAATTTCGCCTCTTCTAAAGCCTGTACCGTTCTCTTTCCTTTTACAATCCTTTGTAAAGTCTCTTCTAAAAAAGTATCACAGCCATTTACTTTATCAAAGTAGTTTATATATTGCCCATCACTATTGTGCTCTTCATTAGGATACATATACCAAATCTGCTTTAAATCATAAAAACTTTCTAAAAAGAGTGTTCTAAGAAGATGAAACTTCCCAAAATCACCAATATCACCAGCATATCTATCTTGCATACTATCTTTCTATACTTCTTTTCTTAAATAAATGAGTCGATACACCATAGGTACATAATAGAGATTTAAAATCGTTGCCCATAAAATTCCATACCCTAAAGACAATGCCATTGGCTGTAAAATCAAGGCTTGTCCTGAAGCAAAAAAGATTAAGGTACTAAGCCCAAGTACAGTTGTAACAGAAGTAAGAAGAATTGGTCGAAGTCGCAACATAGCATACTCTTTTAACTCTTCAAGGTTTTTGGCCTTTTTAATAAAGTCCATCATGATAATTCCATCATTAACAATAACACCAGCAAGTCCTACCATACCAATGAGACTTGGCATCGTTATATGAACACCCATAATAAAGTGCCCAAAATAAACCCCTAAAATAGAAAGAGGTATCGTACTAATAATAATTAATGGTTTTACCATGGAATCAAACATCCAAACTAAAGCAATAAAGATTAAAACAACGGCCATAATCGCTGCTTGTCCCATCTCTTTTTTTACTTTTTCATTCTCCTCTTGTTCCCCTTTAATATCAATAGTTACATCTTTTTCAAGCGTTGTTAAAATAGGTTCTAAAGTTTCAAACACTTCACTTGAAGTTGCTCCACTAATTGAGGCAGTAATACTAATAATACGTTTATTATTCTCTTTAAATATTTGTGAAAATGCAGGCACCTTTATAAAATCAACTACCTGAGAAAGGCGTACCTTTTGCGAACTATTTGGTACTGTTACTTCAAATTGATTTAAAGAAGTTAATTCATCTTTATTTTTACTTTTAAAGACAATATCAATAATTCCCTTATCATCAAACATTTTTGAATAGGTACCTTTAAAGTAAAAAGGTCGCAGTTCATTTAAAATTGACTCTTCTGAAAAACCTAAATCATAGCCATAATTATTAACTTTAAATTTCAACTCATAGTTTCCAGTTAATGCATCATCAGCAATATTAGAAACCCCTTTAATATTAGCTAACTCTTTTTTTAAAGTTTTAACGGCTTTTGCTACTTCATTTCTATCACCTGAAATAGCTAACTCTAAATCATTTTTAACAATACCTGCTTTAGGAACAAAAATTTTAAGTTCGTCAAAATCATCAGACTCTAAAAACTTTTTTAACTTCTCTTTAACCGTTTGCTCCATGACTTGTGCACTTGGATTTCGAATCATATCCGTATCATCATATTTTGGTGACAAATAAGGATTAATATAAGTATCAAAAGCATTTTGAGGAGCTCTTTCATTTAAATTAACAAAAATTTGAAAATAGAACTCTTCATATAAGGGTTGGTTTTGCCCATCAAGTTTCATCCCCGTTACTGAACTTACTGATTGAACCTCAGTTTTAAAATCTAGTGTTCTTAAAAGTTCTCTCTCTATTTCAAATACCACTGCTTCTGTTTGCTCAATTTTTTTACCCACACCAACTGAACCAGTAACATAAATCTGTGTGGAGTCAAAGTCAGGTAAAAACTGAAATTTTGATGATTTTATAAATACTGCCGTTAAACTAATAATAACTGCAATAAAAATAAGTAGCGTAAGGTATTTTCCTTTGAGCATAAAACTCAAAATATTCTTATAAAGACGCTTATTAAAATCCCAAACCTGATGGGATTTTCTACTTTCATGACTAACATCGAGTAACTGTTTTGCATGTAAGGGTAAAAAGAAAAAAGCTTCAATCAAAGAACTTACCAGTAAAATTGAAATCATCACAGGAAGAATTTGCATAAACTTCCCCGTTTGTCCAGTCATCATTAAAATAGGTAAAAATGCAAATATGGTTGTTGCCGTTGCTGTTAATACTGCAGGGTACATCTCCATTGCACCATCACGTGCTGCATCAAATTTATTTTTTCCCATCTCCATATGACGATAAATATTTTCACCCACAACAATCGCTTCATCAACCAGCATACCAAGGGCAATCAAGGCACCTAAAAGGGAGAGCATATTGAGACTGTACCCTAAAGCATCTGCAGAAATCAGACCTATCATAAAAGAAGTTGGAATACCTATGGCAATGACTAGTGCAATACGTAAATTAATAAACAAAAGCAACGCAATAAACAAAAGCATCAAACCAAATAAGATATTTGAAACAACGGTATTGAGTCTGTTTTTTATCCAAATAGAGGTATCAATATAGGTATCAAACTCTAAATCACTATATTTTTGCTCAAACTCTTGAGTAATCTCTTTAATCTGCTTTACCAAATCAATAGCATCACCCTCTTCACTTTTACTAATATTGACTGCCACATTTTGTTTTGCATTAAAGTGAGATTTATCGGTTACATCTCCATAAGTATACGTAACATCGGCAATATCTTTTAAAAAAAGTCTTTTATTCTCTATTTTTATAAGGGTATTTTTTATATTTTCAACATTTTTTTCACCATTAAAAGTACTTAGGTAATAGTGTCTCTGGCTATCTTTGATAATACCTACAGGAAAAATAGAACTGAGTTGCTGTACAGCTTTAATAACTTGAAGGTTTGTTAAACCAAAGGCTTCTATTTTTGCATCGTTAAAAGTAATCAAAAGCTCTTTATCACTTTTTCCTAATACTGTAATATTTTCTAAATCTTTTAACTGTTGTATTTTTGATTTAACTTCATCGGCTATTTCTAAAAGTCGTTCACGATTTGATTCTGCTTTAGAGTAAACTGCCACTGTAATTAATGGAAAATTATGGATAGCACTTTTAACGGTAGGTTCATCCATATCTGAAGGCAAGTTAGGTTTAATCTTTGTAACAATATCTTTGACATCATCTACGACTAAATTAGCGTCTTCCCCCTCTTTTAACTCAACAAAAATAGAAAAGAAACCATTTTTCACAACCGATCGTATTTTATCTGCGGCACTTAAACTTAAAAGTTCATCCTCAATATCTTCAACAGCGATCTTATCAAGTAAATCTGAACTTGCCCCCGCATATGAACCAGTAATGGTTACAGCATCCATATTTGAAGGAGGAAAAATCTCTTTTGGAATTTGAAAATAGGCAAAAATTGAGAGTAAAAAAATAAAAAAAAGTAAAAAATGATTTAAAATAGGCTTTTTAAGACCAAACTCAATAAGCGTTTGTATCATTTATCTTCCAAAATAATCAAAGAATCAACAATTTGATTTTTAAATTTCATATCCTCTAACTGCTGCTGTAAAAACTTATTTTCCTCTTTAAGTGAAGTATAGTGAGCATAAAGTTTATTGATATCTTTACTCACATAATAGATATTATTCGCTAAATAAATCTTAGGGAAATACAAGGTTAAGGCTAAACCCAAAATAGAAAAAACAATAATCAATGAATTCTTTGCAGTTAATTTAATCAAATTTAAAAATCCTTAGTTTTGAGCTTCTGCTACGTGGGTTTTGTTTAATCTCTTCTTTTGTTGGAATAATGGGTTTTTTAGTAATAACCTTACCCAACTGATGATTGTTTCCACAGGTACATCGAAACGCCTCTTTAGGACAAATACACGACTGCGTCCACTTTTTAAAATACTGTTTTACAATTCTATCTTCGAGTGAGTGAAAAGAGATAATCGCTACAATACAGTTCGTTGGTTTACTTTGCTCAATAGAATCAAAAAGTCGTTCCAATACTCCTAATTCATCATTAACCTCTATACGTATTCCTTGAAAAGGAAGGGTTGCAGGATGAATTTTACCCTTATGCATTTTCTTTGCTAAAAAATCAGCTAACTCTTTTGCACTTGCAAATGGTCGATTATTTACAATAAGGGATGCTACTTTTTTATACTCACGTACCTCCCCATACTCTTTAAAAACCCGTTCTAGTTCATTTTGAGAATAGGTATTAACAACAACTGAGGCATCAAGACTTTGCATTTGATTCATACGCATATCTAAGGTTTCACTATCAAAACCAAAACCACGCTCATTTTTATCAAGTTGTAAAGAAGAAACACCAATATCGGCTAATATTCCACGAATATTAAACCCTCGAAAGGTTTCAATAACATGTTCAAAGTTACCTTGGTTAAAAATCACCCGTGTCTTATAAGGTTCTAACCTTTTTTTAGAAAAGAGTAATGCCTCTTCATCTTGGTCATTACAAATAAGTTGTACTATCTCATTTTGTTGTAATAACCCTTCACTGTGTCCTGCATAACCTGTAGTACAATCAATAATATACCCCTCGTCAATATCTGAAAAAGCATCAAGTGTTTCTTGAAAAAGTACAGGAATATGAGGTATTTGCATTAAAAAGGTCCTTAATATGTTTTTTGTATAATATCCAAAAACATATTTGAGGCATTTTAAAATGATAAATCAAGATACTGTAAAACAACTAAGTGACCTATCATTAACACTTTTTAGAAAGAACTTTTTTGGTATTTATCATGGGGCTATTTCTGCTAAAATTGATCATAATTCTTTTATGATTAATACTGCTGATGCGATTTTTGATGAAATGGATGAGAAATCCTTTTGTGAACTTAGCACAATAAAACAAGATTACCGTTGGAAGATTGCTTCCATTGAAGCACATATCCACGCTACAATTTATAACAATATTCATGAAGCAAAATATATTGCTTTTGGTGTACCAATTTATACTACAGCATATACCTTTGAACATGATACTATTGAACTCAATGATTACTTTGGAAAAACAACTTTTGGGCAAATACCCGTTATTGACCCCGGAATTTTTTCAACCTGGTATGATAGAAATGCCCTAGAAATTACAAAATATTTAAAAGAGAGCAATAATCATGTGATGATTATTAAAGGAATTGGTATGTACGTCTATGACCGTGATATCAATGAATTAGTGAAAAAAGTGGCAATTATTGAGAATAGCTGTCGTCTTTTAAGCATAAAATCATCATTTTGTTAATAGCAAAACAATAGCATCTAATATTTTTTGATTAAAAAGAAGTGATTTTTCTCCAAAATGCCCTAAAAAAGCCCTACTTTTAGCTATTCTAAAGTTTAAATACTATAAAGTTTACGTGATATTAATCTTAATTAAGGAGTTCTTCTATGAACAAAGCTGAATTTATTGATGCAGTTGCTGCAAAAGCTGGTTTATCTAAAAAAGACGCAAAAGGTGCAGTAGACGCTGTACTTGATACTATTACAGACGCATTAGTTAAAAAAGAGTCTGTTAGCTTTATTGGATTTGGTACATTCTCAACTGCAGCAAGAGCTGCAAGAACTGCTAAAGTACCTGGAACAGACAAAACTGTTGACGTACCAGCTACAACTGTTGCAAAATTCAAAGTAGGGAAAGCTTTAAAAGAAGCTGTTGCTAAGTAATTACAAAGCAATTTTTCTTTACAATACCCATCCATTTTTTATGGATGGGTTTTTTTTTGCCTGTGTGGTGAAACTGGTAAACACGTCGGATTCAAAATCCGATGACTTCACGGTCTTGAGGGTTCGAGTCCCTCCACAGGTACCATCTATCATAACTTAATAAATCCCACTTAATTACTCTATATTTCCTTCTTAAGTCTAGAATAAATACGATATAATAACATAATGATAGACCTCAAACGCCTATAGGAAAATAATACAATGGATACCTCTTATATACAGATACAAGAACAATCAAAAACCCTCGATATTATCGCTTTTACAGACAATATTCACTATAAAACTTTTTTAAGTTCTTGTTTTTTACATATTGGCTTTGAAAAAACAACGCAATCTATTGAACAACTTTTAGAAAAACAAAATATTGACTTATTAATTACTGAATCCATTTGTGCCACAACTATTGAGAAAATCAAAATAGAACATCCTGAAACTGAAATCATCATTATATTAACAAATCAAAAAAATGAAGAGTTAAAAAAGTTTTTACAACTAAATGTTAGTGCCATAGAGTTTAATGAAGTAATCTCACCAAATAGTTTTCATACACTACAATCTTGTGTGCGTAAAATTAGTGAAAAAAAGAGTGCAAAAAAAAGAATACTCTCCCTTGAAGATAAAGTTTATGAATTTAGGAAACTTCTTAATGTCTATGGGGAAAACGTTATTGCCTCAGTAACAGATACAAAAGGAATTATAAAATATGCAACACAAGCCTTTTGTAATATTGGAGGATACAATAAAGAGGATTTAATTGGAAAACCCCATAACATCATTCGGCATCCAGATATGCCAAAAGAGACCTTTAAACAGTTGTGGGAGACAATAAAAAATGGAAAAGTATGGAAAGGAGAGATAAAAAACAAGAAAAAAGATGGCGGCTTTTATTGGGTTTTTGCAACTATTTCACCAGAAATTAATGCCCATGGTGATCTCATAGGATACAGTGCTATACGACAAGATATTACTGATAAAAAATATATAGAAGAACTTTCCATTACAGATAGTCTAACCTCTCTTTATAATCGACGACATTTTGATACGATGGTAGAGTTACAACTAAAAGTGGCAAAACGTTATGATTTACACCTTAATTTTCTCATTTTAGATATTGATTTTTTTAAACAATACAATGATACTTACGGTCATCAACAAGGAGATTTAGCATTAGTTAAAGTAGCCTCAGCTATTAAAAAAATATTTAAAAGACCTGATGACTATGCTTTTCGATTAGGAGGAGAAGAGTTTGGAGTACTCTTTTTCACAAGTTCAAGAAATGATGCTTTTAAGATTTCAAATAACCTAAGAATTTATGTTGAAGAGGTACATATCCCCCATGAAAAAAATACAACATCAAAATTCTTAACCTTTTCAGCGGGGCTATATACTATTAATAATAAAGAGGAAACCTTCAATTCTTTATATAAAAAAGCAGATGATTTACTCTATAAAGCAAAAAAAAGTGGTAGAAACAGAGTTATTGTTCACGAAGAGTAACTATCTTCATGAACAATTAAAATGAGATTGTCGTTGTGACACGTATCTGCTCTTTTGGATGTTTTGTAAACTTATGTAACCGTTTTCCATTATAAACAAAATAGTTTTTATACCCTTTTAAAACCCGTTTTGTATGGGTGGTATTATGTCTTGCATTACATACTTTTCTCTTTTTTGTCTCATAATAGTAATCATCATAAGTATCATCAACATGTTTATAGTTTCGCATTTTATTAGCAACCGTACCACCTAAAATACCACCGATAACTTTTGCAGCCGTTCTTCCATTACCTTTACCAATTTGATTTCCAATAATAACACCACTTGCCACACCAATAATCGTATCCATACCTATACTATTTTCATTACTTCTATCATAATTTCTATTATAACGAGGCTTTTGAACACTATACTCTTCGAAACAATCTTGTGTATGACGGTGAGGTTTAATCACCTCTATCTCTTCATAAACTGGTTTTGAGTGAGTGACATTAATATATTCATAATGTACCTCTTCTTGAGCGAATAACATACTTGAAAATAGTGCCATTGCTAAAATTATCTTTTTACCTGTATACAGGATCTCTTTACTTTTCATCATAAACCCTTTTCATTAATTCATCAAATTTTGATTCAAGCTCACTTTATTTTAAAGTAGAGATATATTTAGCTATTGCTTCAATTTTTGCATCATCTAACTTTGCAGCTTGCCCTTTCATAACACCTTTCATAGGTCCACCATAAGTTCCATCTTGATACCCTTTTAATGCTTTAACTGTTTTTTCTACTGCCCATCCTTGAATCACTGCACTTTTACCTAAAGCTTGTTTTTCTCCATTAGCACCATGACATCCTACACATGATTTAAATAAAGCTTCACCCTCATTTGCAAAAAGTGATGTTGTTGCTAAAAAAGCTATGCTTAATAAAATTTTTGAAAGTTTCATTGTATACTCCTCATGTTTTTTATAAGAGTAGTATAAAAAGTAATCGTGAAATGATTGTGGAGACTTTTAATTGATTACACTATTTTAATTTGCCAAAGACTTTATAAGTTTGCCAATAAATATCAATCGCTTCTTTTAACTCTTCATTGGTAAGTTTTGTGGGCTTTTTAATACCAAAACGACTTATAAAAGCCGCAGACATGACAGTTTTTTCTTTAGAAGGTGTTTTTAAATAACTGGCCATTGCCTCTTTAACACCTCGTTCACTACTATATTTTAATAAATAATGATAAAAATACTTATCTATAGAAACAGGCAGTTTTTTATGACAGGTGATACAGTTTGTTTGATAACTATTTGCAAATAAACAAGCATAACAAAAAAGTAAAATATAAAGTAATCTTACCATGAAAGCATCACCTTTGTTCCTATATTAACTTCTGATTCAATAACAATTTTAATATGATACTCTTTACAAATTAATGAAACAATATTTAATCCAATACCAAAGCCCCCTACACTTTTATCAAAGCGAGAGTAACGCTCAAACATAGAATCTATTTTATCTTGTGCAATTCCTTTTCCACTATCTTCTATTACTAAACTCTGACTCTTAAGTATTACTTTAATCGTACCATCAACCCTATTATATTTAATCGCATTTGATAACAAGTTATCAACAACCTTTGAAATCTTTTTTTGGTCACTAAAAAACCCAACTCCTTCATCTATATAAGTCTCAAAAGCAATACGTTTAACATTAGCTAAGGTTTTAAAATAGTCAACTCTTTGATGAACTAAAGCAGTAAGATTAAGTTGTTCATTATGGGAAATAATTTTATTATTAAGGGTTAAATAGGTTAAATCCTGATAAATATTAGAGACTGTTTTTGCACCCACATCAATACGTTTAATCTTTTTTTTCAGTTTTTCATCCTCTAAGGTATCAATATCAATGAGTTCAATATTCGCAACAATAGCTGAAATTGGTGTGTTTAACTCATGGGTTGTATCTTTAATAAAACGATCTAAAAGATGAAAAGCATCACGCATTGGTTTTAAAAATAGTTTTAATAAAAAGAATCCCACTACAAATAATGCTATAAAACCAACCACCATAAAAATAAAAATCTCTTTTTGTGTTTTACTAAGCCATAATTGATTATCAGGAACTTCTAAAATCACATATTTTGCTCCTAAATAGTAAGAATCAGGTTCTTCAATAAAATGAATATATTTATTAGAGGTATAAACAACATCATCTAACTTCACACGTGCTGATTTTAACGTCGAAAAAATCAGTTTTCTATCACTGTCATAAATAGCAGAATTAAACCGTTCATCTCTGGGGTAATACTTATATTTATCAAAATTAATATGTAAATCTTTTAAACGATAGATTAAATCATTGGAATACGATTGCAGTTGAATTCTTTTATCATTAAGCATCAGCTCTTTTTGAAGTTTAAAGTATAAAAAAGCGATAAAAAAGAGTATCACAACACAAAGAATAGAGTAAAGAGTCAAAAAGCCAATTAAGGTCTTTTTTTCACTCTGTAGTAAATCGATATCCAAGCTTTTTAACACTTATGATCCTATCTTTACCAAATATTTTTCGTAAATTTTTAATGTAGGTTCGCAACGAATAATCACTACTCTCTTCATCATACTCCCATACCGTATCATAAATACGCTCATGGGATAAGAGTTCGTTTTGATTTTGCATAAAAAGATTAAGAAGTTTCAACTCTTTTAAATTTAGTTTTACTACCTCGTCATCTTTATATAAAAGATTAGCTTGCGTATCAAAGGTAATATTATCAACAATCTTAACTTTTGCATCACTCTTATGAAAATAACCTCGTTTTAAAATAGATTGAATGCGAATGAGTAACTCTTTAAGTTCAAAAGGTTTTCTTATATAATCATCACAACCACTCTTAAACCCTTGCTCAAAAGAGTCCATGGAGTTTAAGGAGGTAATAAAAATAGCAGGTGTTTTAACTCCCTGTTCTCGACACCTTTTTAAAAGTTCAAAACCATTTAAGGAAGGAACATTAACATCCAGCAAAAAAAGGTCAAAATTTGATTCATAAATTGTTTCATTGGCATCATCACCATCATACAAAGAAACAACCTCAAAACCATTCTCTTCTAAATAATCAACAATGGTTTCATTAAGTGTTAAATCATCTTCTAAAAGTAAAATTCGTTTTTTCATAAAGTTATTTCTTTAACTCTTTAAGATTTTTTTTATAACGTTGTTTCTCTTTATCACTCATGGTAGAAACTCTACTTTTTAACTCTTTGTTAAACTCTTTTTGATTTTCAGGTTTAACATAACCCATTATCGCAATAAGCTCTTGTGTACTCATTTCAGAAAAGTTTTCTGCAACTAAAGAACTCATAAATAGTAATAAAATAATTAAACATTTTTTCATAGAACAACTTTTTATTTTTTATAAAATCATACCATAATTATTGTGGAAGAATTGTAAAAGAGATTTTTAATAAAAATTATCATAAATTGTAAAATTTATAACTAATTTTAGTATTTTACTATTATTAATACATATTTTTAACTTTTATATTGTAAAATACACTTTATGTAAAAAGAATAAAAACTTAAAAATATAAGGAAATACCATGACACAAGTTGGAAAACTCTTTCAACAAGTTCCCTATTTTGTTAGAGATGTAAATAATAAATATAAATCAATCCATGAAGTTGAAGAAGTTATTGATGAATTCTTAAGTAATTATATGATGAATATTGCCAACCTTGAAAGTGTATCAACCAATAATAGAGATAGTGTTTCAAACTTTCATTTTATTGTAAATGGCAACATGCCAAAAGACTCTATTTATATTGAGTACCAACATAGTAATTATGAAATTACCTTTGAAGAGTATAAAGAGTCAAAAACAAAAGGTAAAAATGTCACCTCACTTATGTTCATCGATATTTTTGAACAACGAAAAGAACCTGAACTACAAAAAGCGTTTGAGGATATGATAGGTTGTGATGGAGATAAACTCTTTGTTTCACTAAGTAGTGAGAGCTTTAATATCTATCGACCCGATTCAAATGCTTACCATAACCGATTAGCTCTTATTGAAAAAAAGGGTATCGTTGAAGAGGTAGCCGATACCTTTAATATTGATTGTAGCTTTTTATACGAAGAACTCAATCCGAATATAATCAAACAAGTTTGTAAAGATTTAGGGTTAACATACAAGAATTTAGCAAAAGAGATTGGATATAAGCCAGATACCATTAACAAATCAGCATCAACTGGAAAAGTGAGTGAACAGCTTCAACGTGCTATTGAAATGTATCTTGAAAACCTAAGGTTACGTTATGAATTAAATGATTTTAATGTAATGAAAGAGACCCTAAGAAAAATTTTAGGATAGAACTTTATAATACCATGTCAAAATTACAGTAAAGAGAGAAAATGATAAAACTACTATTAACAGCAATAATTGCCAGCCTATTTTTTACAGCTTGTGGAGAAAGAGGTCCAGAAAAGTGGACGGCATATATCTATCCAGATAAAACAAATACTAAAAGAAGTATGGAATTAAAAAAAGTATTTCCTGATTTAAAAGCATGTCAAGAAGCCTCTACAAAAAAACTCGAAGAATTAAATCTTGTTGGACGGGGTGATTACAAGTGTGGTTTACACTGTGCATATCATGAAGGAATGAAAACAGAGATTTGTGAAAAGATGACTAAATAAAACCTCTTTAGGTTTTATTTACATCAAATTTAAAACTTCTGTACGATAAACTAACGTCTCTTTTTGCTTAAGAAATAACTTATATATATCTGACTTTTTAAAGTTATCTAAACTATTTTGATCACACCATTGCTCATAAACTAAAAACTCTTTATCCTCTTCATCACACTGAAAAACCTCAAAGGCAAGACACCCAGAAATATTTAAAGAGAAAGTTTTTAAGTGCGTTAAAGCTTCGCTTAACTGCTCTTGTTTAGATTTTCGTGCAATAAACAAGGTTTGTGTTGTAATACTCATATATTATCCATAAAATGCAAGTTGCATAAGATTAAACTCGTAATGTACTCAATAGTAGATTATAAAAGCGTTAAAAATTACTCTATTTTTTCTAAAGGAAGATAAATTGAAAACTTTGCACCCGTATAACTCACACCATCAAAAATAAAGGAGTCATTTTTAACCTTTAAATTACCCGCCATATGATCAATAATAATTTGACGTGTCATATAAAGACCTATACCTGTTCCTTTAGTTTCTCCTTTTGTTGTAAAGTATGGTTCAAAAATCCTATCTATAATATTATCAGGGATTCCTTTTGCATTATCCATAATCTCTATAATAGCAAACTCTTCATCACGTTTAATATCAATTTTAATAATTTTTCGCTCATTCTCATTTTTTTCTTCTAAAATATCTTCTGCATTATTTAAAATATTCATTATGGCTTGTATTAACTCTCTATCATAGCCATACAAAACAATATCCTCTTCGCAAACTTCTTGGTATACTTCAACTTCATGAAGACTAAACGTCGATTGTACAAGCTTTAAAGCATTATTAATAATCTCTTTAAGATCAAAATCTGTTTTATCTTTAGATGTGTGAAAAAAGTTTCTAAAATCATCGATTGTTCCTGATAAATGCTGGGTTGCTTTAACAATATTATCGATTCCCTCTTCAAACTCCTTATCACTTAAAGCATTAAACTCTTTTTGAACCTTCATCCCACTAGCTGCTGTACTAATAGAACTTAATGGTTGTCGCCATTGATGGGCAATATTACCTATCATCTCTCCCATTGCTGCCATTTTTGATTGTTGAAAGAGCATCTCATTTTTATCTTTTAATTCATTAAATTGTTTATTAACACGCTCTTCTAACGTTTTTGAATACTTCTCTTCATTTTTAATAATCGTTTTAATCAATAAGTAGACAGCTACAATAAAAAGAATAAATACAAAGATACCAACTTGAATATTAATAGCATAGTTTTTATCTAACTTTGACATAACATCTTTTTTAGAAATATTAATACTAATAATACCTCTTAAATCACCTAATGCGTAATCATAGGCATTTTCATACCTTTTTTTGATAATATCAACAGCATCCTCTTTTTTTCCATGACATTTTAAACAAGGTTTCTCAATATATAAAGGCTCTGCATAATAGTATTCAGCATCATTTCTTGTTTCAAAATAGGACTTTTTATTTTTATTACTCTTAAAATACTCAATGATTTTCATTTCATGATCATCCGCTTTATTATCGCTATTTCTTGGACGATCTGATACTGTACGAATAGTCGCCCTATCCCCAATTAGTTGTGAAAAACTTTCTGAAATTTCTCGCGTTGTACGAACAGGTAATAACTCAACGGTTTTATTATTAATGACAATATGATTTTCTATAAATTTTTTTTGATAAACTTTTCGAAAGGATTTAAAAAGTGCCGTCAAAGATTTTGTTTCATCTTCAACAATCATCTTCTTAACATTAGTGAGTTCTTTAGATTCAATATAGAATTTAAATGAAAAAAAGCAGAAGAGTAAAATTGCAAAAATTAGAAAGACTCTAAAATGTTTATTCATTATCACTTCCACATCAAAATTGTGACGTATTATATCAAATAATGAATTAAATAGTTACCTGTGAATTATTTAGATTAAATTTAATGAGAGGAAAAGCTTAAAAGCTTTCCCATTCATCATCGTCACTGTTGTTTGCAGTAATAGTAGCTGTTGAAGTTTTAGTAGGTTCAACTTTTGGCTTTACTTTTGGGGTAGAAGCGACTGGTTTTACCTGTTTTATAGGAGTTCTAACTTCACTCTCTTTTTTTCTTTGATCTTTTGCTTTTCTTAAATCAAAAGAGGTCGAAGAGCTACTCTCTAACACTTTCGCTTTTACACTATCTTTTCCATTAAACTCTTTTTCATTAGCTGAAGCAACAACCAACTTGGCAAGTTCATCTGTTTGTGTTGCAATAGTATGTGTAGTATTTGAAATAGCTACATTCTCTTGCGTTTGTCTATCAAGTTGGGTTACAGCATCATTGATTTGCTCAATTCCTGTTTTTTGTTCTTGCGATGCGTCTGCAATTGTATTGATAATCTCAGTTGTTTTAACAATACTTTCATTAAGTGATTCATACCCTTTAATCATCTTATCAGCACCATCTTTACCAGCATTAGTTTTAACAGTCGCACTTTCAACTAACTCTTTAATCTCTTTGGCAGCTTCTGCAGACCTACTTGCAAGATTTCTTACCTCTTGTGCAACTACCGCAAACCCTTTACCTGCTTCACCAGCAGTGGCTGCTTCAACAGCAGCATTAAGTGAAAGAATATTAGTTTGGAAGGCAATTTGATCAATAACAGTAATTGCATCAGCAATTGCTTCTGTTTGATCATTAATTTCATCCATTGCTTTTACAGTTGATGTTGCTAACTCTTGACCTACCGTAATAGATTCTGATAACTCATTAGAGTATGATGCCATCGTTGAAATAGAGTTTGTATTATTAATAATCGTACTTGTAATCTCTTCTAAAGCTGCTGCTGTTTCTTCTAAAGCTGCTGCTGTTGTAGTTGAGTTATTATTTAATGTATCTACATTTTCAAGTAAAATATCCGAACTATTACCTAAAGTTAATCCATTTTGTTTATTATCAACTAACATATCATTAATAATTTTTGATAAATCATTAATTGCAATTTCAACTTTACCAGAAGCATTATCAATTTTATCTCTAAAATCTAATCTTCCATAACTTGATAGAACATCTAAAATTATATTGGTATCTTTACCAATATTTGACTCCAAGTTATTTAACATCTCATTAAGCTGGCTTTGAAGTTTTTGTAACGCTTCATTATCTGTTGATTTTTGAACTCTATTGCTTAAATGTCCTTCTTTTACCTGTTCAACAACCCTTGTCACATCATCAATTAACACATTATCTTGTTCAATTAACGATTTAGTCTTAATGACATTTTCATTAACCTTTTTTGCCATTTTTCCAATCTCATCATCAGAAGAAGCATCAAGTTCTTGAACATCACTTTGCTCTTTATTTAAATATCTAAAGAATCCTAATAACCCCTCTTGGAAATTTTGAAGTGGTCTGAAAATAGCTTTATTAGAAATCACTGCCATGACAAATGCTAGCAATACCATAATTACAAAAATAATAATACAGTTTCTAATAATAACCGATAAAATTTGATCAGCAGTCTCTTGCTCCATCTCTGCTATTTTTTCTTCAATATCATCAACATAAACCCCGGTTCCAATAATCCAATCCCAAGGTTCAAATTTTTGTACAAAAGAGAATTTTAATTGAGGATCTTCTTTCCCTGGTTTTGCCCACATATACTTAACAAGACCACCCTTTTTATCTTTATTAGCAACTTGAGACATCTCTATAAATAGAGTTTTTCCCGCTTTATCTTTAACATTTCCTAACGCTTTTCCATCAAGTGCAGGTTTAATAGGATGCATAACCATTTTAGGAGTAGAATCATTTATCCAGTAATAGCCACTTTTACCATAACGCATATCACCAATAGCCTTTAATGCCTCTTTTTGAAGTTTAGCCGTTACATTGTCAACATACTCACCTGTTCCTACAACCCAATTATAAGGTTTAAAAAGTTTTACAAATGATACCTTTCCTTGTGGTGTCTCAAAGCCTGGCTTTGGCCAAACATAATCAACAAATCCTTCACCATTTTGTTTAGCAACTTTTGCAAACTCAGAAAATATTTTTTTACCACCTTTATCTTTATAGTTTGCCATATCTCTACCATCAAGCTGGGGCTTAATTGGATGCATTACTATTTTTGCATCTAAATCATTGATCCAAAAGTAACCCGTTTTTCCATAACGTGTTGATTTAACTGCATTTCGAATAATCTCTTTGAGTTCATCATCAGGTAAAACACCATGATATTTTTTATATTCACCCTCCATAATTGAAAGGATAAATCCAGTTTGCTCTTTTAAGTAAGTTTGAACCTCTGCCTTTACTTTCTCTTTTGCTGTTCGAGCATAGTATGACTCAACTGTTTTCATTGCTAAAGAAACATAGTTTTGTAACTCTTCCTCTTTTGCCTTATAAGCATCTGCCTTAAATTTTTCAATAACAACAGCTGATGTATCTTTTAAGGACACTATCGATTGTATCAGCATTGCTACAGATACTATTACAATTGAGCTAATAACAATCATAAGTAGTTTAGCTTTAATTGAAACTGATTTAAACATAACTATTCTCCCATTTTTTGTCATTAATATTATATCTAAATCCAAAGTTCTTGGTGCATCTTGAA
>CAZIES010000006.1:0-13333 GCA_964538295.1 uncultured Arcobacter sp.
AAACCGTATTGTTCTCAACACGTTTTATAAATTTTATAACGGTACAATTTTTTTATAAGTAATTAACTAAAGCTTCTAAGATATAGTATTTCATAAATTTTTCCAATAATAAATATAACTACTATTAATATAAGTTTTTTTTATATTAAATTTCACGATTTTTGCACAAAAATGATGCAAAATTTTAATCTTGATAAGCTATAATTGTATCAAAATTTAAATTAGGGAGACACACACATGACTAAATTGCTAAAATTAGCACTTGCAGGTACACTAATTCTTGGTGTTGCTGCAACAACTGCTTCTGCAGATCCAAAGAAAGGACAAAAGATTTTTATTAAAAAATTTAAATCAGGTTGTGGATTTACAGGTGCAAAGTTTGCTGCAAAACATTCTCAAAGTGAATGGGAAGCGATTGGAGTAAATGGAATGAAAGCTGAATTAATAAAAGCTTGTCCAAAGTTAGATGAATCAAAAGTTAAAGATAAGTGGATGCAGCATCTATATGATTTCTCATTTGAGTATGCAAATGACTCAGGAAATGTTCCTGCTTGTTAATCTCAACGTTTAACTAATAAAAAAGGGGTAGCTAACTAAAGCTACCCCTTTTTTTATGCTATATTTAAAAATTACTATAAATCTTCGTTAGCAACTACTTTACACTCTTTCCCTTTGCAAGTAACCTCTGCATCAAAATAAAGTACATCTTTACCTACAGATGCAATACTTAACGCACTCTCAGCAGATTGCATTCCAGTATTACAGTAAAGTACTGCTAGTTTTCCTTTTGGAAATTTTGAAGTATCAATTTTCTCTTTTTTTGAATCCCATGGAACATTAATCGCACCAGGTAAATGTCCATCTTTAAAATCAGATGCTTTTCGTACATCAATAAGTTGGATATTTTTAGGCATATCAGATAAAACAACACTTGCGAACCAATTTTGATCAATCATACCTTTATCAGCACCTAAGTAAACTTTTGCACCATTAAGTGTAACCATCTTACCTTCTGGCTTAACTACTGCAACTTTTACCTCTTTTTTCTCTTTTTGTAGACCCATTAGTGGCATTTTCTTCTCTTTCCACTCTGGATATCCACCTTTGTATACTAAAACATTTGTATAACCAGCTTTTTGTAAAAGAACAGCAAGTTCATCAGACTTTTCACATTTAAATCCATTACAAAAAGATACTACTTTTGCATCTTTTTTAATTGGTAAAAAGTTTTGTAGTTTTCCAAACGCTTTTACTGGAACATTTAATGAACCTAAAATTGTTCCTTTTTTGTAAAGCTTTGCACCTCTTGCATCTAAAAATAATGCATTTTGATTTTCAAAAAGTGCTTTTGCCTTTTCGAACTTAATGATAGTTAACTTATCACTTGCTTGTGCAAATGAAACTAAAGATACCATCACCATTAGTTGTACGAATAACTTCTTCATACTTCCCCTTTGTAAAATTTGTGTGTGGGAAGATTATAACTTAATTTTTATTAATTTTTCTTATAGTTTTAAATAAGATTTGCTTATAATAATTATTTGTAATTTTTTATATTTAAATTACTTAAATGAGAGGCTTTCAAGTTTATAAATAATACGTTCTGCAATCTCAAGCATAGCGATATTCATTGCTTTGAATTTATCATCATTAATATTAAGTAATAACTTATCATAAACGTTGGCATAAGGATAGAGTAAAAAGTAAATATACTCTTTTGATTTTGACTCTTTATCTAACTCTTTAAACCAAACAGCAAGTAAAGAAAAGTAAAGCATTGCAGGATTAAACAATGTATTCTCTTTTAATTCATTAGAGATAGTTTTATTAATATAATTATAAGCATCTAGAACGGCTTTGATACGATAGTGTTTTCGGTTTTGTAGGTAGTGCTCACTAGGAAAGGTCACTTTTTCGATTTGATTTAAAAACTCAATTGTCACTTCTTGAATATAAGTCTCAATCTCTTCATTTTCATCAAAAAGAATGGTTTCACTATCTTTATAGGATAGAATTAAATCTTTACAAAAAAGTAATAAGGCTTCAGTTTTTATCTTAGATAAGTTTAAAATCATGACCTATTTTAACCAAAATTTATTAAAAAATAATTATTCACATATATTTTAAGCCCAAATGAGATAAAATGAAGAAAATTTTTATAAAACAAGAAAAAAAAGGAATTTATTGGAACCAATTGGTGTATTAAATGATGGTCAAATTTACGATCTTCAAACTGCGGAAGCTTTAAGTATAAACGGAGATGAAATTAAAGCTGATAACTCCCCTGAATCTTTAGAGATTTTACGACATTCATGTGCCCATCTTATGGCACAAGCTATCAAAGCCTTATATCCTGAAGCTAAATTTTTTGTTGGGCCTGTTGTTAAAGAAGGCTTTTACTACGACTTCAAAGTAGATTCTAAAATTAATGATGAAGATTTACCAAAAATTGAAAAGAAGATGAAGGAATTAGCAAATGCTAAACTTCCAATTGAACGGTATGAAGCGTCACGAGAAGAAATTTTAGAGAAATTTGCTGATGATGAACTCAAGCAAGCGGTACTTTCACGTATTGAAGATGATACGCTTACCATGTACAAACAAGGTGATTTTGAAGATTTATGTCGAGGACCTCACGTACCAAATACGCGAATGATTCGTTCATATAAACTGATTCGAGTTGCTGGGGCTTATTTAGGTGGTGATGAGAAGAATGAAATGATTACCCGTATCTATGGTATTGCATTTTTTGATAAAAAAGAACTTCATGACTATGTACGTATGTTAGAAGAAGCTAAAAAAAGAGACCATAGAAAACTGGGAACTGAATTAGAACTCTTTACTTTCAACGATGACATTGGAGCGGGACTTCCATTGTGGTTACCTAATGGTGCTAGACTTCGAGGAAAATTAGAGCGTCTATTATATAAAGCACATCGAGTAAGAGGTTATGAGCCAGTAAGAGCTCCAGAGATTTTAAAAGCAAATCAATGGGTTAAGTCTGGTCACTATGCAAATTACAAAGAGAACATGTACTTTACAGAGATTGATGGACAAGAGTATGGTATTAAACCAATGAACTGTGTTGGGCATATTCAAATTTATAAAAATGATCTAGTTTCATACAAAGATTTACCTAAAAAGTTCTTTGAGTATGGGGTTGTACATAGACATGAATTAAGTGGAGCAATGCACGGACTATTTAGAGTTCGAGAGTTTACTCAAGATGATGCCCATATTTTCTGTTTACCATCACAAGTAAAAGATGTGATTATTGAAGTATTAGAGTTTGTTGATAGTTTAATGAAACTGTTCGAGTTTGAATACGAAATGGAAGTATCAACACGACCAGAAAAAGCTATTGGGGATGATAGTTTCTGGGAGAAAACAACACAAGGTATTATGGATGCCTTAGATTCTGAAAACCTTGAATATGGTATTGATGAAGGTGGTGGAGCATTCTACGGACCAAAAATTGATATTAAAATTCTTGATGCAATTGGAAGAAAGTGGCAGTGTGGTACTATTCAAGTGGATATGAACCTTCCATCATCTTTTGAGATGGAGTTTATTAACGCTGAGGGTGAAAAAGAACAACCAGTAATGATTCACCGAGCAATTCTTGGTTCCTTTGAACGATTTATTGGTATTTTAACAGAGCATTATGCAGGAGAGTTTCCATTAGCAATTGCACCAACAGAAGTAATTATTATACCAATTGCCCAACCGCATGTAGAGTATGCAAAAGCGTTACAAAAAGAACTAATTTACAATGAGATTGATTCAAAAATCTTTGATATGAATGAAAGTCTGAATAAACGTGTTAGAATGGCAGAAAAACAACGAGTTCCAATGATCGTTGTACTTGGGGATGAAGAGGTAGCAGAAAAAACTGTTGCTTTAAGGGATAGAAGAAAAAGAGAACAATCAAACATGAGTAAAGATGAGTTTGTTCAAATGATTAACGATATTAAAAAAGGATGTGAAGTTTGAGTCGAAACAACAAAAAACCTGAAGTAATAATGAATGAAGATATTACTGCAAGAGAGATTAGATGTACAAGTGATGATGGTACTAACTATGGGATTATTAGTACTGATGATGCACTAAAAACTGCTTTTGATGCAGGATTAGATTTAGTTCTTATTGCTCCAGATGCGAAACCACCTGTTGCAAAAATCATGGACTACGGTAAATTTAAATACCAACAAGAAAAAAAGAAAAAAGAGGCAAAGAAAAAACAGAAAGTTATCGTGGTAAAAGAGGTAAAATTCTCTGTTAAAATTGCTGATAATGATATTAACTACAAAGTTAAACATGCTATTGAATTCTTAGAAAAAGGGTACCATGTTAAATGTCGAGTATTCTTAAAAGGTCGTGAAATGGCCCACCCAGAAGCTGGTGCAGAAGTACTAGAACGTGTATGGCCAATGCTTGAAGAGATTGGTTCACGAGAAGCAGCTCCAAAACAAGAGGGACGATTTGTAAATATGTACGTTGTTCCTAAAAACGAACATCACAAAAACTAATATTCACTACACATAGAGAGGTTTCACCACCCTCTCTACTGTTTCAAAACACTCACTTAAACTATTTTAAAGTAAACTTTAAGTAAAATCTCAAACTTTTTCAATACTAAATTGTTAGTATGTACGAAAAATGCAAATTTAAAAGGAGAAACCATGCCAAAGATGAAATCTAACAGTGGAGCTTTAAAAAGATTCAAAGTTAAGAAAAATGGTTCTATCAAAAGAGGATCAGCTTACCGAAGCCACATCTTAACTAAGATGACATCTAAGAGAAAAAGAAATCTTAGAAATCCACAAACAATCGCAGAAGTTGACGCAACTAGAGTTAACAGAATGCTTTGTAACGCGTAATTAGTAACGATTTACTAATCAGAGTATAGTCCCTCCACAATACGTGGACAAGTTCGACCCCAATTTGAGAGTGTCGACACCTAATATTAAAGAAAATATACGGTAAAGGAAGAAAGAATGCCTAGAGTAAAAACTGGTGTAGTTAGAAGAAGAAGACATAAGAAAGTATTAAAAGCCGCTAGAGGTTTTTTTAGTGGTAGAAGAAAACATTTCAGAAAAGCGAAAGAGCAATTAGAACACTCTTTAGTATACGCTTACAGAGATAGAAGACAAAAGAAAAGAGATATCAGAAAGCTTTGGATTATCAGAATTAATGCAGCTTGTAGATTAAATGATATCAACTATTCAAGATTCATGAATGGTATTAAATTAGCAGGTATCGAATTAGATAGAAAAATCTTAGCTGATATGGCTATGAATGATGCTGCTGCATTTACTTCATTAGTTGAAGCTTCAAAAGCAGCTTTAGCGAAGTAATTTTAAATTTGCATAAATAATCAAAGGGTTGAGCTGTGGCTTGACCCTTTTTTTATGACTAGAATAAACTCTTACAAGATATTAGGTGGTTAACTAGTTAAATAACTGTCTATACTTTCGGGGTTATTCCAAAGAGTTAAAAAATTGATATTAATGCAGTTAGATTAAGAGAAAACTCTCCTAACCTAATTTTAGATAAATAAAATCATCCTCCACCTTAGTCTCATAAACTTCAGTACAACCACAATCCCCACCAGTAGCTTCACCCGAATTTAAATCTATCACCCAATTATGCATTGGACATGTTACCTCTTCATCATGAACAATACCTTCACTTAGCTTTCCTTGTTTATGTGGACAGGTATTATTGACTGCATGAATATTTTCTGATTTTGTTTTAAAGACTGCAATCTCTTTATCGTTGTAAATGACTTTTCGTGAACCCATTACTGGGATTTCATCAAATGTTGTTACTTTAATCCAATTTGCCATTTTACTGCTCCCCTTTTGCTTCATAGTTTGGTAAATCTTTTGTATCAATAACAATTGGATTAAACTCTTTTGTAAAGCCTTCATCAATTGCTTTTGCCCATGGGTCTACTTGTGCTGATTTTTGGCTCTTCTCGAATCTATCTGCGTAGAATTTTCTTTTATCATCATCCAACATGACATTTTTAATGTACTCTAATCCCACTCGTTCAATCCAGTGTGCTGTTCGTTCTAAGTAGTAGGCATCTTCTCGGTAAAACTGCATGAAACCTTTAGTATATTCAAAGAGCTCTTCATCGGTTTCTACTTTACAGAGTAAATCAGTAACTCTTACCTTTATACCACCATTACCTGCAATATGGATTTCCCATCCAGAATCAACTCCAATAACACCAAAATCTTTGATAGTAGCTTCTGCACAGTTTCGTGGACATCCAGATACGGCAATTTTATATTTGTGTGGTGTCCATGATCCCCAGGTGAGTTTTTCTAATTTTACACCCATTCCCATAGAGTCTTGTGTTCCAAATCGACACCATTGTGAACCAACGCAGGTTTTAACTGTACGTAGACCTTTTGCGTACGCTTGTCCTGAGACAAAACCACAATCATTTAAATCTTTCCACATCGGTTCTAACTGCTCTTTTTTAACACCCAGCATATCAAGTCGTTGACCACCGGTGAATTTAACCGTTGGTACATCATATTTTACTGCAATACCTGCCATATCTTTTAACTCTTGTGGTGTGGTTAATCCACCCCAAATTCTTGGAACCACTGAATAAGTCCCATCTTTTTGAATATTGGCAGAAACTCTGTCATTGACTAATGCTGAACGTTTATCGTTGGTATATTTATCGTCATTATATTTGACAAGCAGATAGTAGTTTACTGCTGGTCGACATTTTGCACAACCATCTTTGGTCTTCCAATCAAGTTTTTTAAAGACTTCATAAACATCATTGAATTCATTATTATCAATACACTCTTTTATCTCTTTGTGTCCAACATCACAACATGGACAAATACCCTCTTCAACGGCGTCATATTCATCCCCTAAAGTATTAACTAAAATTTGTTCAACTAAACCTAAACATGAACCACAAGAAGCACCTGCTTTTGTACAAGATTTAACATCACTGAGGGATTTTAAATCTTTTTCTTTAATGGCAGTGACAATATCCCCTTTACATACACCATTACATCCACAAACTTCTTCATCATCACTCATCGCATTAACGTCATCACCACCATGACCTGAATCTCCCGAAAGGGCAGATTTACCAAAAAGTATTTTGGTTCGTAAATCACTAATATCCGTATGATCTTTTAACAGTTTTAAGTACCATGATGCATCAGCCGTATCTCCGTAAAGTACAATCCCGATAATTTTATCATCGTAAATAACCAGCTTTTTATAAATACCAACTTTTTCATCCAATAAGATGAGCTCTTCAGTTGTTTCATCCCCTAAATAATCCCCCGCACTAAAGAGGTCTACACCAGAGATTTTAAGACGTGTTGATAGGGTTGAACCACTATAACCATCAATATCTTTCCCAGAAAGTTTCTTTGCTAAAACTTTAGCTTGTTCATAAAGTGGTGCTACTAAACCATAGGTATTTCCATTGTGTTCAACACACTCTCCAATAGCAAAAATATTTTCATCACTGGTTTTCATAAAGTCATCAACTAAGATACCTTTTTTGCACTCAACTCCTGCTTCTTTTGCTAATTCAGTATTTGGAATAATTCCCGTTGCAAAAACAACGATGTTTGAGTCTACATTTGTGCCATCTGTAAAACTAACTGATTCAACTTCCGTTTCGCCACCTATTTCTTCGATAGTAGTATTGAGTTTAAACTCGATGCCATAACTCTCTAAGTTTTTTTGCAGTAGCTTTCCACCCGTAGAGTCAAGTTGTTGAGAAAGTATAGAGCCACTTCTGTGAACTAAAATAGTTTTGATACCATGCATTGCAATACCATAAGCAGCTTCAAGTCCTAAAAGACCACCACCAACGACAACGGCAGTTTTATTTTTATCGATAGTATCCATGATAATATCGACATCTTTTTTTGTTCTAAATGCAATAACGTTATTTAAATTGCTTCCTGTAGTTTTTGGAATAAAGGGTTTTGAACCTGTGGCAATAAGTAGTTTATCATAGCTTTCTTCTTGACCACTTTGACTTTTGATAGTTTTAGCTAATCTATCAATAGCAACTATTTTTTCCCCTTTATGTAAGGTGACATTATGTTCGTCATACCATGTTTGATGGTTAATAATAGTATCTTCAAATGTTTTTTCTTGTGATAAGATATAGGAAAGCATGATTCGATTGTAGTTTACATAAGGCTCTTCCCCATAAACTGTAATATCATATTTTTCGTCAGTTATATCTAAAAGGTCTTCTACTGTTCGAAGACCACTCATTCCATTTCCAATAACAATTAACTTCTCTTTCATTATAGTCCTTTTATATCATTGTTGAATTATGGCATAAATGGATATTAAATTAACTCTTTTTCTGTATATAAAATATACAGAAATGAACTGTTTTTAGATAGGAGATGAGAAAAAGTGAAAGCTATTAAGCTTCCACTTTTTGTAAAGATTCTTGTTTAAAGGTAAGGTCATTTTTAATAACAATATGTTCTAGTTCACCTGCTATTTCAGACTCTTTTAATTTGATACCTTGAGGTACCTTTTGACTGTGTAGTTGTACTGCACACTGTTTAAAGTTTGGCTCAAAAGATTTTGGGTCAAAATCAGAAATTGTAATTGCATTAATCAATTGTTCATTAAAATGAAAAGGAACAAATATCGTACCTTGTCTTATGGTTTGAGACTCTTTGACAATAATATCATCTACACGTCCTCTTCGAGAACTTATGGAGAGTCTATCGCCACTTTTTACTTCTAACTCTTTTGCATCTTCAGGATTGATTTCAATCCACGCTTCTGGTGCTAAATCATTTAAAATAGAGATAGTTTTTGTTTTGGTTCGCGTATGCCACTGTTCAACGGTTCGACCTGTGTTTAAAATTAAAGGAAACGCAGTACTTTCATTTTCAACCATAGGAAGCCAATCAAGCTCTAATAGGTTTGCTTTTCCATTAGGGGTGTTACATGGCATTGCTTCACTATAGAGTCTACTCGTTCCTTGCGGATTTGCATCGTTACATGGCCATTGAATTCCACCAAGTTTTTCTATTTTTTCGTAAGTCATTCCAGTGTAATCACACAATCTTCCCGCACTTAACTTTTTCCATTCGTTAAAGGCAT
Source organism: uncultured Arcobacter sp. (assembly GCA_964538295.1). Taxonomy (GTDB): domain Bacteria; phylum Campylobacterota; class Campylobacteria; order Campylobacterales; family Arcobacteraceae; genus Arcobacter_A. Next base: position 9,136 of record CAZIES010000006.1, read on the forward strand.
CAAGTGGCTCATTAAAATTTTTAAAGAGCTTTTCATGAACCCCCTCAAAGTATTTTGAGAACTCAATTACAATATTAAAATCACTTTTTGTAATTCCTAGGGGCTTCACTGCTTGTTTTGCATAGTTACATCGTCGTTCACTGTTGGTATAGGTACCCTCTTTTTCACTCCAAGTTGATGCACTAAAAACAACATCTGCTTCTAGGGCAGTTTCACTTTTAAAGGCATCTTGAACAACGAGTAAATCAAGTTTATCAAAGGCTTTTCGAAGTCTGTTTTGATCCACAAAAGAGACTAGGGGATTGGTTGCTACTAACCATAGTGCTTTAATTTCACCCTTTTCAATCCCTTCAATGATTTGAGGATAAGAGTAACCTCGTGCAGTGGGTACATCTTCAACAGGTAGATTAACAATATTTGCATACTCTTGGCGGTCAGCTTCGCTAGCAAAATTTCTATATCCTGGAATTGATGAAGTAAATCCTGTTTCTCGTGTACCCATGGCATTACATTGACCCGTAATAGAAAGAGCAGTTGCACCCTTACGTCCTAGGTTACCAGTTATAAGTGCTAAATTACAAATGGCACTAACCGTATCGGTACCAATTGAGCTTTGATTAACTCCCATTGTCCATGCACTCATTGCTGCGCTAGACTTGGCATAAACGCGTGCTAATTCATAGAGGTCTTTTACTTCAATACCGGTAATTTCAGCCACATGTTGTGGAGCATAATTGTTCATGATATGTTTTCTAAAGGCTTTAAACCCTGTGGTTCTTGTCTTTATGAACTTCTCATTTTCCCAACCTTGTTCTAAAATAATGTAACAAAGTCCATTCATTAAAGCTAAATCACTTCGTGGTTTTAATGGAACATAAATATCTGCCATATTAGCTGTCTTAGAAAATCGTGGATCAACTACAATAATCGTGGGTTTTTTACCTGTGATTTTTTCATTTTTGGCAATATGCAGTTTTAAAATAGGGTGGTTATCGGCAATATTTGCTCCAATTAACATAATCGTATCTGCATAAGAGAAGTCTTCATAACATCCAACAGGACCGTCACTTCCAAAAGTTTGTTTATAACCCATAACCGCACTTGCCATACATAGTGTTGTATTCCCATCGTAGTTATTGGTTTTAAGACCCATTTGTACAAATTTTCCTAAGGTGTAAAACTCTTCGGTTAAAAGTTGTCCTGTGGAGATACATGCAATGGCTTTATTACCATGCTCTTTTTGGATAGCTTTAAATTTATCACTTACTGTTTTAAATGCTTCACTCCATGATGCTTGTGTTAGTTCACCTGCTTTTCTAATTTGAGGTGCTAAAAATCGGTTTTCACTTTGTACCATTTCATGTTCACTTAACCCTTTTGGACAAAGTGTTCCACAGTTAACTGGGTGTGCTGGGTCACCTTTTGTATAAGTTGGTTTTCCATTTTGAACCCCAATATAAAGACCACAACCAACTCCACAATACCCACAGGTTGATCGAACCCATTTGGTTGGTGCTTTTTCTTTAGATACTTTTCCAAAGGTTGAATCTTTTTCTAAAGCGTATTTGTCCTCTTTTATATCCATACCCATTAAATTTTTTATTTTGTTTATCATCGTTGGTTTCCTAAAAAGAAATTTCCTGCTAATCCTTGTGCAACGGCAGTTTTATAAAACAGAGATCGTGCAATAATCTCACTAATAAATGAAATAGCTATTGCAATAAGCAATAAATTAAATGCGCTTTCATAACTTGCACTTGCAATTAAAAGCATAGCAACTATTGGTAAAAATAAGCTTCCAAAACCCAAAGAAGCAATACGGATTAAACTATGTAGTTTAAAGGTTGTTGTGTAAAGTGTTTTTGTTTTATTCAGTTGATAAAAGTTTTCGTGGCTTTCATCTAAAGAATCGTAAAAACCTTTTTGTTCTTTGTTATTCATCAATTGAGAAACTGCTATAAAAATCCCTAAAGGTAGTACGATTAAAGCCGTTGTATAATTACCATTGATTAGAAGTAATAACGCTACAAGTAACACGCCTATGTATCCAACACTAAAGAAGTTTTTTGTTGTTAAAAGTTTATTCCATGATGGACGTGCCTTTATTCGATAAATCATCGATTGGGCGTAGATTCCATAGATACCAATAGCAAGTACGCCAAACTCAACGATTAGACGAAGAAATTGTGGTGCTTCAATAAAAAATAGCACAATCATCAACGTCATACCACCAGTAAAAACTCCTAAAGCCAACGCTTCACGACTAAGCCATGAAGTTTTTAAATTTTTCATTGCAGTGTGGGCTAACATAGGACGTCCAAGGTGTAAAGCTGATAGTGGTAGACCAATAGCAGCAGGTATAAAAATGGCAATCATCATCCATAAATTAGGTAGTGCTAAATTAAAACCTAAAAAGTTTGCTAATTCACCTAAGGTTAATGCAGCAAATCCTCCCAGTGAAATTTGTGTTAATACAGTCATAAATACTAACGGCCACTCTGCATGGTTTGGTTTAACAATATGCTCATCTGCTGGTGTTAAATTTTCATAAGCTTCATTGAGTGTATACCGTGTGGTAGGTTTTGTAATATCAGTATTAGGTAAGTGGGGCGCAACACCCTCTTTTTCTAATCCAACTTCAAGCCACTCTTTTGTATTAACCACTTCTATTTGTATAGCTCCCGCTGGACAGGCTTGAACACAAGCAGGTGTTTCACCCACATCTAGCTTTTCATGACACATATGACATTTGGTTACAATACCACGGTCTTTGTTGAATGTTGGCACTTCATAAGGACAGTTCCACGTACAGTACTGACACCCAATACAGGTCTCATCTTCATGGTATACAATACCATTATCAAATTTGATGTATGATTCTGTAGGACACCCTTTTAAACACTCTGGGTCAATACAGTGATTACAGCTCATAGAGTTAAAATGGTGACTCACTTGTGGAAAAGTACCACTTTGCATCTCTCCAACACGTCGCCATTTAACATCGGCACTGTTGTTATTTTGTTCATTACAGGCTACTTCACAACAGTGACAACCTACACATGCTGTTGCATCAAAGTGAAATCGATATTGCTCACCCTCTTTTGGTTTTTCAATATCAATTGAGTAGTTACCACACTGCATATTAGTATCAGCCTTATGGTTAATAAAACTCTCTAAAGGAGTTAGTTCATCTTTATTTTCAATATTTGTTTCACTCTTAGTTTCATTGAGACTCATCTTCTATTATGCTCCTATTCTTTCATACAATTCTTCAGTAGTAAACTTGGATAAAACTCGGCTATCAAAGCTTTCAAAACTTTCACTGTTAATTTTTTCATTTTTATAAATTGTTAATAAATTTTTAACGGCAACTTTTGCTTTTTTAAGACTAAGACCTTTATGTAGAACTCTTGCTTCTTGAACTTCCTTGCTGGCTTTTCCTCCAAGGAAAATTTTAACACCACCAATAGTATTTCCTTCATCGTCTTTGATTTTGCATCCTTCAAATCCAATATCTGCAACACCATGTATTCCACACCCTTTAGGGCAAGCTGACCAGTACATTCGAACCTTTCCATCGCTTAAAGGAACCTCTTCATTAAGGTAATATGCCATCTCTATTGCATCGGATTTATTTTCAATAACACCAAATGGACAGGTTTTAACTCCTGCACAAGCTATTTGATTATTAAAGTAAATGTTTTGGAACTTCCCATATTTTTTATATAAAGGGGAGTTTTTAACGTATTCAACATCACTGTCATCACATACAAGGTAGAAACTTTGTTCAACACTAAGACGAACTAATCCATTGGTATCTTCTGCTAAAAAGCCTGCTTCCATCATCGCAGTTCCAGTAAATATTCCTGAAGGAACGGGAAAGTGTATGGCTTTTTTATTGTTTCTTAACGTAATGAGACCCTCTTGTTTAATCTCTAAATCTTCATTAACAAGAAGTTCCCCAGAACTTTCTAGTGTTAGATTTGCTTTTGCTTGTATGGCTAATACAAAACTCTCTAACCCGATTTCTTGAATTAAAAAATGTAATCTGTTTTTATTTCGATTATCCCTAAAACCATAGGTTTTAAACAAATCAATAATTGCTTTATACACAGGTACGACTTGCTCTTTTTTAATAAATAGCCCTGAATCATAAGCTTGAATACCCACTTTACCTCCAAGGTAGAGGTTAAAGCCA
>CAZIES010000006.1:13433-43110 GCA_964538295.1 uncultured Arcobacter sp.
CCCTGAATCATAAGCTTGAATACCCACTTTACCTCCAAGGTAGAGGTTAAAGCCAATCTCTTCAAACTTCTTAGCTACTACAAAGGCACAATCGTGACCATAAACATTACAGTCATTGACACTTGTTCCTAAAATCGAGGTATTAAATTTTCGAGGAAGTACACCAAAATACTCCTCTTTTTTCAAGAAAATATTTTGAAGTTCATTAATCAGTGGTCGACAGGTGATATAGTTTGTTGAATACAAGCCATCAAATGATGAGGTGACAATATTTCTAAAATTATCAATGCCTGTTTGAAAGGTACTTAACCCAATTTTATCCAAGGCTTCCATGACTTTGTAGAGATCTTTTTGTTTTAAAAAACGAAACTCTATTTGTTGTCGTGTGGTAATATCAATATAGTTATCTCCATACTGTTTTGCAATACGCCCTAACTCTATGGCTTGATAAAACTCTAATTGACCAGCAGGGATACGAACACGAAGCATAAAGTTGTCTTTACCTTTATTATAAAGACCAAAACATTTAAAAAGATACTTCTCTTGATTTGGTGTGATTGATTCATAAGGAGTGTGACAAAAATCTTTAAACTCTTCATAGAACTCTAATGGAGTTTTAATCCCTTTGAGCTTCTCTAGTTTATTGATTTTTTTACTGTGTTTGTTAAGTGCTTCTTGTAAAATAGTCATCTTTTATCCTTATTTTATATAAGGTATTTTATCATTAAAAAAGACTTAAAAAGAGCAAAACGTGTATATTTTTTATACAGAGTATTTTAAATAAAGGAGAAAGTTTATAAGCAACATAATATAAAATCCATACTTATAAAACTTGAGAGGATCTCGCTTTAAAAAGGGAGTGTTCTTATCAAAGTAGGGTTGTACTTTTGAGGAGTTTTCTAGCTCATAACTCATTAGTGAGTAGTTTTCATAACGACGGTTGGTATCGGTTGTTATAGCATGTAAAATAATACTTTCTAACCAATGGGGAATATTCGGGTTAAATTTACTAGGTCGTTTGGGTTGTTTAAAAGTTGGTGTTTGAAAGGGTTCAATTTCGCCATATGGAAATTTACCCGTTAAACTCTCATAAAGGGTTACACCAATAGCAAAAATTTCCGTTTTTTCATTGATTGGAGCTTGATTAAAACGTTCAGGCGCTAAATAAGAAGGGGTTCCTGCTCGATTATCAATAGAGTAGACTTCAGTGATACTACCAAAATCAATGACTTTAAATATCTTTTTTCCATCTCTTTCAATAACAATAATATTTTCTGGTTTGATATCCCCATGAACCAAATCATATTTGATGAGGTATTGACTCATATGAAGCAAGGTTTTGGTTAAAGCAATAGCTTCATCAACAGAGAGTTTTCTTTTTTTGAGGTACTCTTTTAAGTTAAGTCCTTGAATATGACTCATTATATAGTATCGTGCACTTCGTTTTCTTGGAACCGTTGATTTTGGGAAGAAACCTGCTTTTAGTCGTTTGGCATTCCATACCTCTTTGACAAAAAGGTCAAGAATTTTATCATCATCTTTTGCTTCAAGTGGTGCAAACTTAATAACATACTGACTTCCTCTTTTTTTACATAGCCACGTTCGGTCATTTTGAATAAGGGATTGTTCTAGTATATAACCATCAATTTCATCACCTACACTGAGTTTTTCAGGAATATCTAAATCAAGTTTTTTAAGTTGCGCTACTGCATCAATATCTTCAACTTCTAAAACAATAGCGGTGGTATCATCAGGTAAATTATCATCAACAAGCTTACTCGCTTTTTTGACAATGTGATAAGCCCCATTGACTAAATGGCGACTAAGCATATCTTCACTCATGAGTGAATACAGACCATCACTACATAAAAGAAGTTTATCCTCTTTTTGGATATTGTTTTCAAAATAGAAGATTTCTACTTCTTTATCAATACCCACTGCATCAGTTAACACATTTTCGTAACCTGCTTCATCCATACTGTGATCAAAAGAGAGCTGAGTTAATATATCTTCCCTAAGAAGATAAATACGGCTATCTCCAACATTTGCCCCATATAAACGATCTCCTTGGATAACAACAATGGTGACTGTTGTTACAAGTTCTGGTCGTTCATAATCGGTCATTGATTGGGTATATAAGATTTGATTGATTGAAGTAATGAAGCTTTTTATCGATTTTTCAATACTCCATGCTTTGGGTCGGTTTTTAAAGTTGGTAATTAAGTGTTTGGTAACACGTTGGGCTGCTAGTGCTCCTTCTTGCGCACTTCCTACTCCATCACAAACAACAGCAATAACTAAATCGTCTAAGACTTTGATATCATAAAAGTCATCGCCTTTGAGTTCTTGTCGTTTTGCTAATGAAAATCCCGAAGTTTTTATGCTGTTTTTTGCCATATTTTTACCCAATTTTATTTATGTTAAAACATTTCGATAAATATTTTAACATAAATAAAAAAAGAGGTGACCCTCTTTTTTTATTAAATTTTTCCACCGGCATGAACACCCCATGTTGTTCGCCATCGTGTTTTAACTAAACTAATTCCTGAGATTGCTACAAAAACAACACAAGCAAAAATAAGGAAACCTGCAGTGTATCCATCAAAGGCACCTTTTGACCAACCAAGTGTTTTAATAAGAGCCGTTCCTCCTAATCCACCAGCACATCCAACAATACCTGTCATAATACCGATATCTTTACCAAACCGTTGAGGAACAAGTTGGAATACTGCTCCATTTGCCATACCAAGGTTTGCCATTACTAAGAACAGTAAAATAATTGCAAATACAAACGGCAAGTCAAGTGTCGCGTTAATAATTGCTAAAAGTGCTACTGTTCCATAGAAGAAGTATAGGGATCTAACTCCACCAATTTTATCAGCGATTGCTCCTCCAACTGGTCTTAAAACGGCACCTGCAAAAATACACAGTGCACCAAAATAACCTGCCATTACTTTTACATTCTCTTCAGCTAAAAAGTCTAACCCAAATGCAAGCATTTCAGGTTGATAAGTATTCATTAAATATACTTTCATGTATCCTGCAAAACCAACAAAACCACCAAATGATACTGCATAGAATAGACAGAACCACCATGTATCTTTATCTTTTAATAGTTTTCCATAGTCTTTAAGTTTTTTAGGGTTCTTTTTATAAACAGACTCAGGTGCATCTTTTGCTAAGAATAAGTAAGCAACAAATACTACAATTGCCATTGCTGCACCGATTCCAAATACTGAAGCCCATCCCCAAAGTTCTGCAATTTTTGGTGCAAATAAGAAGTCAATTACAACACCAATATTACCAGCACCTGCAATTCCTAAAACAACACCTTGAAGTTTTGGTGGGTACCATTGACCTGCTTGTGGAAGTGCTACGGCAAATGATGCTCCTGCAAAACCAAGACCAAGTGCAACAATTAGAAGTTGATTATACGTAATAGTCTCTGATTGAAAATATGCTAATAATAGTGCTGCAATAACAATCGCTTGTGAAATAAGTGCAGTTAGTTTTGCACCCAATTTGTCAACTCCAAACCCAAGTACAATTCTTAAAATTGCTCCTGAAAGAATTGGAAGTGAAAGCAATGTTGCTTTTTCACCTGCAGTTATAATATGTCCATTTAATGCTAATGCTTCTGAAATCTCTGTACTTAATGGTCCTAACATTGTCCAAACCATAAAACTCATATCAAAATATAAAAAAGCCATGAACAACGTCATTCCGTGTCCTTGTCCTTTTAAATCTTTTAATCCTGCCATCTTTTTTCCTTACAAATTAAATATGTAGAAGTATACAATTTTGCTAAATTTTATAGACATAATATTTGTATATAAAATATACAATTACAAAAAATCTATTTTTAAAGAAAAATTTTTACAATTTAATTTATTGCCCCTATATAATGTATAAAGCTAAAAAAAATAGAAGATGGGGATTTTATTGTATATTTTATATACAGATATGTTGTTTATCTTTTGTTCATTTTCGATTATAATTTCACCAACAACTGTTTTTGAACAATATTTAAGGAGAAGAATATGTTAAAGAAAATGTTAGGTTTAGGTTTAGGTATTTCTGTAATTGCAAGTTCACTTATGGCTGCTCCAGAAAAAACAAAATTAAAAATAGGATTTATTGCATTAACTGACTGTGCCCCTTTAGTTATTGCTAAAGAGAAAGGCTTCTTCGCTGAAGAAGGATTAGACGTTCACGTAGCCAAAGAGGGTGGTGGATGGCCAGGAATACAGCAAAAAGTCATCTCAGGTGAGTATGACTTTTCCCATGCATTAGCAGGTATGCCTATTGCTGCAACCTTAGGAATTAACGGTAATGCTCACTTACAAGCACTTTTATCTTTAGACTTTAATGGAAACGCTATTACTTACGGTAATAATATTATTGAAGAGATGGAAAAGTACGGATTAGATAAAACTCAAAGACCAGTATCTGCTGAGTCTTTAAAGAAATTTATTGATGCTAAAAGAGCTAAAGAGGGTAAAAATTATCAACCATTAAACTTTGGTATGGTTCACCCTGTATCAACCCACAATTATGAGTTAAGATATTGGATGTCAGCAAGTGGTATTAAACCAGACCAAGATTGTACTATTAAACCATTCCCACCACCAACAATGCCAAGTAACTTAATTGCTGGAAATATTGAAGGGTACTGTGTTGGTGAACCTTGGAACTCACGAATTGTACTTAAAGGAAAAGGAAGTGCCCTTGTAACAAACTATGATATCTGGAACAATAACCCAGAAAAAGTCCTTCAAGCACGAGCTGATTTTGTTAAGAAGAATCCAGAAACAACAAAAGCTGTAATGCGAGCAGTTATTAAAGCGCAAAAGTGGCTTGATACTTCATGGGAGAATAGAGAGGAAGCGATTAAGTATTTAGCAAAGAAAAATTATGTTAAAGCCCCTAAAAAAGTTTTACAAAAATCTATGTCTGGGACATTTCTTTATAATAAAGGTGTAGACTCTTCTAACCCAATGTTTAATGTGTTTGCAAATAACTATGCGGCATACCCATACTACTCTCACGGAATGTGGTTTATTACACAAATGTACCGATGGGGACAACTTGATAAACCAGTTAACATGAAAGAAGTAATTGAAAAAGTTTATCGACCTGACCTTTTTGCAGAGGTTGCAGCAGAGGTTGATTATAAATTGCCTCCAAGTCCATGGAAAAAAGATGGTGTTGATGAATACAATAAATTCTTAGATGGAAAAGTTTGGGATCCAAATAAGGCAGTTGATTATATCTTTGACTTTAAAGTTCAAAACTCTTTAGTATCAAAAGAAGCATTAGCAAAAGCAAACAACTGGACAGTTGAAACAAAACAACCAGGGTATGTATGTCACTACGGACCTGCTGGATGTGCTGATCCCAAATATATTACAAAATAGGTGACTATTTTTATAAATGAAGTTATGAGGTAGCAAAAGCTACTTCATAGCAAGTAATCATTTATTTTTTTAAGTACTTAGGTTTTTATTCCTCCACCATCTTCCTCATTTAACTTAAGTACTTTAAAAAGTAAATAACAAAGAAAGGTTTTTTTATGAACAGTGAATTATTAAAGAAGATATTTTTGCCACTCATTGTATTGGTATTAATTATTCAAGTATGGAGTGGCATTGCCTCTATTGTTGAGGATTTCCCAACACCAAGTGATACTTATGTGTATGCATTTGGAGGTGAAACAGCAGATGGAGACGAAATAGATGGTGTTTTAGCTGATCCGTTTTATATTGAAAATCAAGATGATAAAGGAATTTTTTGGCAAATTCTTGCTTCGCTTCAACGAGTATTTGGAGGATTTGCACTTGCAGTATTAGTTGGGGTTCCTATTGGACTTATTATAGGAATGAGCAAAAGTATGCAGTATGCCCTTGATCCATTCATTCAAATTTTTAAGCCAGTCTCACCATTGGCGTGGCTACCACTGTTACTGTTTGTATTTCAAGATATTAATACAACAGCAATTTCGACGATTTTTATTACTTCAATTTGGCCGATTATTATTAATACTGCCCTTGGAGTTAAAAGTGTTAATGAAGACTATTTAAACGTCGCTAAGGTATTAAAATTTACTGCTTTAGAGAAAGTGTTTCAAATTATTTTACCTGTTGCCGTTCCTTATATTTTTACAGGGATGCGTCTGTCTTTAGGAATTGCATGGCTTGTAATTGTTGCAGCAGAAATGTTAACAGGTGGTATTGGTATTGGTTTTTGGATTTGGGACGAGTATAACAATTTAGCATATCACAATATTATTATAGGGATTATCTTAGTTGGTGTGATTGGGTTTATTTTAGATGTTGTTATGGGTAAAGTAGCAGATTTCTTTGATTATAGAAAAAAGATGTAAGGGTTAAAAAATGGCAAATGATAAAAAGTTTTTACAATTAGAAAATATTCATAAAACTTTTCCTCTTCCTGGAGGAAAAGAGTACAAAGCAGTCGTTGATGTAAATGTTGATATTTCGAAAAATGAGATAATTTCAATCATTGGACATAGTGGTTGTGGTAAGTCAACACTACTTAATATGATTGCGGGACTTGATGTACAAACACAAGGAACAATCATTTTAAATAATAAAGAGGTAAAAGGACCAGGTCCAGAACGTGCAGTAGTTTTTCAAAACCACTCACTACTTCCTTGGTTAACAGTTTATCAAAATATTGAAATGGCAGTAAAAAAAGTAATGCCAGAACTTGACTCAAAAGAGTTAAAAGAGAGAGTTGAACGATTTGTATCAATGGTAAATTTAGACCATGCAAAAGATAAGTATCCTGGGGAGATTTCTGGTGGTATGAAACAGCGGGTAGGAATTGCAAGGGCATTATCCATTAAACCTGATGTTTTATTAATGGATGAGCCTTTTGGAGCACTGGATTCTTTAACACGTGCAAATCTTCAAGAACATTTAATGCGCATTCAACAAAAGGTTGAAAATACCGTAATCATTATTACCCATGATATAGATGAGGCAGTACTTTTAAGTGATAAGGTTATTATGATGACCAATGGTCCAGAAGCAACTATTGGTGAAGTATTAGAAGTCAATCTTGAACGACCAAGAAATCGTGTTGAACTTCAACATGACCCAGAATATATTCGATGTAGAGAAGCTATCTTAAGCTTCCTATATGAAAAATTTGCAAAAGATGATGAATAAAATTTTTAACACCTAGCTTTTTTTGCTAGGTGTATGCTCAAAAGGAGCCCCATGCAAACTCTCTTAGATAAACTCAATTTAAAAACAAAATTAATTTCACTTATTTTTATCCCTTTAATCGTCTATTTGTTTACGATTATTGGTGTTATTTATAAAAACTATGATGATTATAATAGGTACAACAATTTAAAAAATAGCATGTCAAAAAATGCATTAAATAAGGAAGAACAATTAGTTTTAACACTGTTTACTTTAGAAAATAAAAGCAGTGAGCTTAAAACACTTCTTGAAGAAAAAACATATGCCTCATATAATCAATTTATAGGAAGTATTACTATAGCATTGATTACGACAATCGTAGCAATCGTTATCTTTTTTGTCATACTTAATAATATTATGACCTCTCTTCATCTCATAAAAAGTGGAATGGAAAGATTTTTCCACTATTTAACATCGACTGAAAAAAAACTGGATTTAATCCCTTTAAATTCCAATGATGATTTTGGGGATATGGCACGGGAATTAAATAGTAATATTCAAAAAGTAAAAGATGGATTAGCCGTTGATAATGAAGTGATTAATGAGGCAAAATTTGTCTCTAAAATGGTAGGAAAAGGTTTTCTTGTCTACCGTATTAATAGTGAAGCGAATAATATTTATATTAATGAACTCAAAGATAACTTTAACCATATGATTGATAGCTTACGAATCAATATTGTCAACTCTTTTCAAACATCTCTGAATTACGCTAACCGTGATTTTAAGATAAAAGCAGATAAGACAGAAATTGGTGCTATTGTTAATACTTTACTTCGTTGTTTAAACATGATTGGAACAAATATCTCTGAATTTTTAGCCATGGTAAATAAAAATGGAACAATTCTTGATGAACGTTCAAAAGAGTTATTAGAGTTAGTTAATCAATTGCATGTTGCTTCCATAAACCAAGCTGCCTCTTTAGAACAAACAACAGCGTCCGTACAAGAGATAACTGATAGTATTACACAAACATCGTCTAAAGCTGTCAATATGTTGCAAATTGCAAATTCCACTAAAACCTATGCAAATGAAGGAATCAAGCTTGTAGAAAGTACACAAAAATCAATGGTTGAGATTAATGATTCAACCAAAGCGATTAATGAAGCCATAACGATTATTGATCAAATTGCTTTCCAAACAAATATCTTATCCCTTAATGCTGCAGTAGAAGCTGCAACAGCTGGTGAAGCCGGTAAAGGATTTGCAGTTGTTGCCCAAGAAGTACGTAATTTAGCAAGTCGTAGTGCAGAGGCTGCAAAAGAGATTAAAGCGTTGGTTGAAGTGGCAAACATCAAATCTGATGAAGGTAAAAACAACTCCGAAGAGATGCTAGAGAGTTTCAATAAATTAACCTCTATGATTGAAGATAACACAGCAATTATTGATGATGTTGCAAAATCAAATGAGATACAGATGCAAAATCTCACACAAATCAACGAAACAATGAGTAACTTAGATACCATAACCCAAGAGAATGCTAATATGGCAACACAAACAAAAGATGTTGCAATACTAACCAATCAAGTAGCTTCGGATATGATTAAAGCTGCAGTACTTAATGAGTATGATAAGTCAGTGGAAACACGTATAGAAGACTTTGATTTCACGCAAAAAATTAATAACATAAAAATAGAGTTTGCAAAGTATAAACAAGCAATATTAAATCAAGTTAACAATAATCTAGCAACCATTGATATGAATAGTGTGCATAAAGATGCAATTAAAGAGTTTATTCGAACCTATGAAACTAAATTATCACAAAGTACCCTATGGGAACAATTTAAGCAAAAGACGGCTGTATTGGATAAATTGCTTTATGATTATGGGCTAATGATGAAACAACGTAATGAGTTGGGAATTATTGAAAGTTCAAATAAAATAGAGAGTCTCTTAGATGAGGTATTTGAACACCTCAATGAGTTTAAATCAATAAATTAAAGTAGAGGTTTTCTACTTTAATTTAATATATTCACTACCAAAATAGATAGTATCATCAACAGCAATTACTTTTTCATCTTCACTAAAAGAGAAGTCATAAATTGTGTCGGTTTTAAAATCATCACTAATATTGATTAAGTAGCCTTGTGACTCTAAGGCATAAAGTGAATCACCATAAGCTAAAGCGTAAACTTTTGCAAATTGGTATTTATTTCTATTCATAACATTTAAACTAATATCTGTTTGAATAATTTGTCCATCAATAGTTGCAATGTAAATATCGTTTTCATGAGAAATCACATCTCTAATTTCATAATCTTTAATATTTAAAACTCCATCTCCAACAGAGATAATCTTATTTGCAGTTGCTGTTACAAGTGTATCATTTACAACTTTTAAGAAAATAATATTGTTAAATCGACCATCGGCATCAACCGTAATATTTCGTACAATTTTATAATTTTGAAGTGAAACAACCGTTACTTTTCCATCTAGCGTTGGAAAGAGCACAATGTTTGACATAAAGTGTGGATTTGCAATTCGAACATCATTTGCGTATGATTTTCCTTGATACTCTTTTAAAACAGTTTTGTTATCTGTTAGGTCAATTAATGAAATAGCATTGCTACTATGAATAAGCGCTAACATATCATCTTTTAATGTTGCTCCAATAATTACATCTCCTATTTCTAGTTCTTCACCATCAATAAGAATTTTATCTTTATTGTTAGTAGCAATCACTTTTCCTTCACTAACATTTAAAAACTCAAAACCTTCAGGAAGTGCTTTTTCTAAAAGACCTTTTTGAGTAATGATTTGTCCATTTTCTAAAGTAGCCCCATCACGATTAAAAGCTTTGATTTCAGAACCTAAGCTTGAAGAACTTTTGTGAAAATCTTGTGTATCTTCTGGTTCAAAATATTGTCGTTGTGAACAACCAGTAATAAAAACCAGTGCTGCAGCAAGAAGTAGAAGATGTTTCATGTTATACCTTTGTTAGTAGAAAGTGGTTTAAAATCTTAACCAGTTCATTTACTTTGGATGTTTGAGGAATGAGTCGTAGTTTCTCTTTTGCATCTTTGTATTGACCTTTTTGTGCTAAGATAAGTGCTTGGTTAAAAATAGCAAACTCTTTTAATAAAAAGTCATTTTGCATAGAAACTGAGTTAAGTTTTGCAAGGTTTTCATCTTTTAATGCCTCGTGGTAGGTTGAAATCTCTTTTAAAAACTCAACATTAGTTTGTGCAATCTTGTTCTCTTTTTGTGCTTGCATATATAAAGCAATTTCATACAGCTTTATATTTTTCTCTTTTAGTGTGTTAATAGCTGTTTGATTATTTGGATTTTCCAATATTTGATTAAAAGCAATATTTGCCTCTTTTTTATTCTCTTCTTTTAAATAGTCTGTTGTGGTAACAGCAATAAGTCCTAAAACGGCAATTGCTACTGCACTAATAAGAATTAACTTATTTTTTTTGAAAAAACGTTCAAACTTTACGAAACCTTCTAAAAATTGCTCTTCGGTATTAAGCTCTTGTTTTACTGATTTAATATCATCTTTTAAACTCATCTGTTGTGACCCTTGTACATAAAAAATTTTTAGCTCATAGTGTACAAAAAAATTTATAAAATCTTACTTTTATGAAAATTTAAATATAATACAACCTATTTTAACCAATATTTATAAAGGTATTATGTATGAAGAAAATATTATCACTTTTTATTTTTGTCACATTAAGTTTGACAGGTTGTTATGCAAAAGAAGAACCAACAAACAAAGAAGAGAATGCTCAAACACGTTTTGAATCACTTTCAAAATTAACACAAGTTATTAGTACGGTTGAGAAGTATTATGTGGATGAAATTAAACTTCAAGAAATAGTCAATAAAGCCCTTAAAGGTTTAATGCAAGAGTTAGATGCTCACTCTACATACATGGATAAAAAATATTTTAAAGAGATGCAAATCCAAACTGCAGGTGAGTTTGGTGGGTTGGGAATCACTGTTGGTATGCGAGATGGTGCGTTAACAGTTATCTCTCCGATTGATGAAACACCAGCATTTCATGCAGGCGTAGAAGCTGGAGATATTATTTTAAAAATCGATGAAAAATCAACGCTGAATATGACCCTGGATGAAGCCGTGGGACTTATGCGAGGAAAACCTAAAACAAAGATAGAATTAACCCTGGTTCGAAAAGGTGCGACCAAGCCACTAAAAATTGAGATTATTCGAGATATTATTAAAATTCAATCAGTATATGCAAAAACAATTGGCGATGATATTTTATATCTACGAGTAACAAGTTTTGATAAAAAAGTTGTTGATGGTTTAACAGATGCAATTAAAAAGAATAAAAAATTTAAAGGAATTGTTTTAGATTTAAGAAACAACCCTGGTGGATTATTAACGCAAGCAATTGGGGTAGTAGACCTTTTTGTTGACAAAGGTGTTATCGTTTCTCAAAAAGGAAGAGAAGAGGAAAAAGAGGAAAAATTTAATGCAAACTATTCAAATACAATCTCTAAAGTTCCTGTTGTAACGCTAGTAAATGGTGGTTCTGCATCAGCGTCTGAAATTGTTGCTGGGGCATTACAAGATCATAAACGTTCAATTGTAGTTGGTCAAAAAACTTTTGGAAAAGGTTCTGTTCAAGTGGTTCTTCCAATAACAGCAGATAAGAGTGAAGGAATTAAATTAACCATTGCAAAGTATTATTTACCAAGTGGACGAACCATTCAAGCAACAGGTGTGACACCTGATATTGAAGCCTTTCCAGGAAAAGCTGTGACTGAAGAGGAATCAGAATTTCAAATTAAAGAGGCTGATTTAAAGAAACACTTAAAAGGCGAGTTAGAAAAAGTTGATGGTAAAGATGAGAAAGCAGCAAAAACTGAATCTCAAAAAGATAAAAAAATCATCACAAAAGAAGATTTATTAAAAGATAACCAGCTAAAAACTGGTGTTAATATTTTAAAATCATTAATAATTATAAACAAATAATAAAAATAGGAGCATAAATGAAAATTAGTGATATTGTAGCACAAGGACTTTGGCCCCAGTCAAAGAAAACTACATCACAAAGAGGTATCGAGCAATTAGAAGAGTTAGGGTATAACTTATACTACATTGGTAAAAATGCAGATTTATACACATGTCCAGGGGATGATGCAAAAGTCCTTTTAGTACGAAGTGACAGATGTTCGGTGTTTGATATCCCACTAAATTTAGAGATTGAAGGGAAAGGTGTTTCTCAAACTGCTATTTCAAATAGTGGAGCAGCTTTTGCAAAAGAGTCTGGAATTAGAACAGCAATTTTATCTGAAAATGTAGATTCATCAGTTGAGGTTGCACCACGATGTCAAATGATGGAACTATGTAAGCCATTAGAAGCAGAGATTGATGGTGAAGTTGTTCAGTTTGAGTTTATTTTTAGAAACTATTTAACAGGTTCACTTTATGAAGCAATTCAAAAAGGCAATGATCCATATGGTTTAGAGTTAACATCTGATTTAGCGCAATGGCATAAATTTGAAACGCCAA
Organism: uncultured Arcobacter sp.; assembly: GCA_964538295.1. Taxonomy (GTDB): domain Bacteria; phylum Campylobacterota; class Campylobacteria; order Campylobacterales; family Arcobacteraceae; genus Arcobacter_A. Next base: position 26,147 of record CAZIES010000006.1, read on the forward strand.
TTTTTACACCAACAACAAAAGGGATTAAAGATGAACCTTTAAACTCTGAAAAGGTGCGAGAAGTTTTCCCTGAGATTGTTTCGAGTATGGAAAAACTATTTAAAGACTTTACAACTTTTGCTGAAGATAATGGAATTGTTATTGTTGATACAAAGTTTGAAATCTTTATTAACTCAAAAGGTGAGTGGGTTCTTGGAGATGAAGTATTAACGCCTGAGAGTTCACGGTTTATTGCACGTGAAGACTTTGATAAAGGAAACTATTTATCAATGGATAAACAAATTCTTAGAGATTTTGGTAAGGCAAACAACTGGAAAGAGCAAGCAAAAGATTTAGCTGCTGGTGAAAAGTTAGAAGTGAATGTTCCACAAGAGATTAAAGATAGTATTCTAAGTGGATATACAACTATTCTTGATAGATTAAGTAAATAGTTTCAAGTAGAGCAGGGAGCTGTTCTGCTTATCAAAACTGCTATAAGACAGTTTTAGATATAATCGCAAAAATATAAATAGAAGGTAATAAATGAAAGCAATTGTAAACGTAGCATTAAAACAAGGTGTATTAGACGATCAAGGTAAAGCAACACATCACGCCTTAGATACTTTAGGATTTAAAGAAGTTGTTAAAGATGTTCGAATTGGTAAACAAATTATTATGGAACTAAATGCAGCAACTCAAGAAGAAGCAAAAGAAGAAGTTACAAAAATGTGTGAGAAGTTATTAGCAAATACGGTTATTGAAGATTACCAAATCGAAATTGTAGGGTAAGTTTATGAACGTTACAGTATTACAATTTCCAGGAACAAACTGTGAATACGATACGCAGTATGCATTTGAAAAATTAGGATGTGATGTAGAGATTATCTGGCATAAAGATACTACTATTCCTGAAAACACTGACCTTTTAGTAATTCCAGGTGGATTTTCATATGGGGACTATTTACGTTCAGGTGCAATTGCACGATTTGCAAATATTATGGATTCAGTTCAAGAGTATGCAGCACGTGGTGGAAAAGTTTTAGGTATTTGTAATGGATTTCAAATTCTTTTAGAAGCAGGACTTTTACCAGGAGCTATGAAACGAAATGATTCTTTACATTTTATCTCTAAATATAACCACTTGAAAGTGATTAACAATAATAATACCTTTTTACAAGAGTTAAACAATGGTGATGTTGTTAATATTCCTGTTGCTCACCATGATGGAAACTATTACATTTGTGATGAGGGTTTAAAAGAACTCGAAGCTAATGACCAAATTTTATTAAAATATTGTAGTGAAGATGGAAGTGTTAAAAACCTTAATGGTTCAGTTTCAAATATTGCAGGTATTTGTAATAAAGAGAAAAATGTATTTGGTCTTATGCCTCATCCAGAACGAGCTATGGAAGAACTTTTAGGTTGTTCTGATGGTGTAGCGATGCTAAAAGGTTTTTTAAAATAGAGGAAGCTTCTAGCTTCTTCTTTTAAGGCTAACAATGAAATATATTCTATTTTTTTTTCTAATTTATAATACAGTTTTTGCTAATCCTCAATTTGTTCAAGAAGAGAGTTCTGTTTTTGATAAGAAAATAGAAACCGTTGTTGAAGAGGTAAAAGAGCAGAAGAATACTTTTACGACATCTCAACCAGAAGGTGCGACACCTTTGGAAGAGACATCACCAATTTTAGCTAGCAAACCAGAAAAAAAGATAGAACCTATTCTTTTACAAAGAGCAGAAAAAATATCTGAAACGGTTAGTGATAACAAAATTGATGATGCTATTAATAATGCTCAGCCTATCGAAGTAATAGATATAGAGAATATACTGCCAACTCATCCTACAAATGATTACTTCTCAGAAGTTGTTGTTCCTATGAATGTAGGTGCAAAAAATCTCTATGTTAGTTTTGTTGAATCTCCTGAAAAAATATATAAAAATCAACGTTTTGAAATTATTATAAAAGCTTTAGTCACTGCAGGTGAATTTGATCGAATAGAGACACGGTTTATTAATGGGAAAAATATGTTACCTATTAATCCAGAAAATGTCTGGAGTGAGGTTGAAGAGAATAGTTTTGAGAACCACTATTTTTTTAAAGCGCATGAAGGTGACTTTATTATGCCAACTTTACAGATTCTTGTTTATCAAGGTGATGTAATTCAAGAAGCTGCTTATTTAGAACCAAAAAAGATGACTTATTCAGAGATTGCAAAAGATGATACTAAATTTTCAAATGTTATTGCAAAAGAGTTAACTGTTAATGCGCATAAATCAAAACAGTACAATAACAATGAGCTTATCATGATTTTAGATGTGAAGGCTAATGAATCAAATCTAGAAGACTTTTATTTAAATTTTGTTGAGGAACAAGGTTTTTCAAATATTATTGATAACTATCCTGAGCAAAAAATGCTTTATTATTTAGTTATGCCAATACATAAAAAGAAAGTTGAATTTAATTATTATAATAGCAGTGAAAAAAGATTAAAGACCATAACTATACCTATACAATTAGCCAATGAGTTAGTTAGTACACAGACTGATTTAAACCCAAATAATAGTAATATTCTTTTGTATAAAAAAATTGCGCTGGGTGTTCTTGTTGTACTTTTTTTAGGGCTTTTCATTTGGAAACGTAACTATCTTTATTTAAGTATCTTGTTAATTGCACTTATTATATTGATTTTATACCTGATGCCAAATAAACAGGCATTTATTAAAGCTGATTCAACCATTTATATTTTACCAACAAAAAATTCAACAATTTTTTATAAAACTACACAAACACGTGTTGCAGAAGTTGTTATGAAAAAAGCTGGTTTTGTTAAGATTATGATGAATGTAAATAATCAAAAGATTATTGGATGGATAAAGGAAGGTAACCTTGTCGAAAATTAGAGGCTTAATTATATTAATACAGTTTTCTATTACTGTAGCATTTGTGGTTGTATGTATGTATCTGTTTCGAAAACAGGTACATAAAATCATTAAACTTTGGATGAGCTTTCAAATGAAGTTTTTAGGAATTACTTTAGAAGAAGTTGGTACGATTGATGAATCGTGTGATATGGTAATTTTAAATCATCAAAGTCTTCTTGATATTATTGTTATTGAGCATATTCATTCACGACATTTAGCTTGGGTAGGTAAACGCGAGATTACAGATATGTTTTTCTTTGGGCATATAATGAAAGCTCCTGAAATGATTACCATTGATAGGGAAGATAAAAATGGTTTAATTAAGCTATTAAAAGAGGCAAAAGATAGAGTCTCAAAAGGAAGACCTATTGCGATGTTTCCTGAAGGTACACGAAGTAATGGTGAATCAATGCTTCCTTTTAAACCAGGTGCTGCCATGGTTGCCAATAAACTCAAACTCAAAGTCCAACCTATTATTGTACTTAATACGCGAGACATCTTGGATTCAAAAAAGCTTGAATCAAAACCAGGTGTGGTTAAAGTAATCTATTTAGACCCCGTGCAAGCGGATAGAAAAACTGATTGGTTTGAACAAACCGAAGCTAAGATGAATGAAGTCTTACAACAAGAGATAGCAAAAGCAAAATAATGACCTATTCAACCATATTAGCAGTAGGACTTGGGGGATTTCTTGGGGCTATTGCTAGGGTTTATGTGGTTCATTTAGCCAATAAAACATTTATTAGTGATTTTCCTTATGGGATACTTGCTGTTAATATTGTGGGCTCTTTTTTAATTGGAGTTTTGTTTGCACTTTTTACGGTGTACTCTTTTTCTACGGAGACAAAATCTTTTTTAACCTCAGGTTTTTTAGGAGCATTAACGACTTATTCTACTTTTGCAATTGAGACTTTTTTCCTTTTAGAGACTTCATTTATGTTAGGTATTATGAATATGACATTCAATCTTTTTGGAACCATTTTAGCAGCAGGCAGTGGTTACAAACTACTTATTTTCTTTTTAAAATAGAGTAAATTTTTCTTTACCTTAAGCTTTTTAAAATATTTTGTGACCCAAGTCATAGTATTTAAAGAATTAACAAGATATAATAATTGCTTAAAATAGCAATCTAAGATAATTGCATAAAATATATATTAGGAGTTTAATATGGGTATGCCAGGTGGTATGGAATGGGTTTTAATCGCATTAGTAATTTTATTACTTTTTGGTGGAAAGAAAATTCCAGAGCTTGCTAAAGGTTTAGGAAGTGGGATTAAAAACTTTAAAAAAGCTGTAAAAGATGATGAAGAAACTGAAGTAGCAAAAACTGATAAAGCTGAAGAAATAGAGAAAAAAGCAGAAGAGAAATCTGAAGAAAACAAAGAAAAAACAGTATAAGAGTTGTCCTTGCAGAAAATTGTTAAAGACCTTATAGAAAAAATCCTCGAACGTGAGGTTGTATTAGAAAAGCCTAAAGATATCTCTTTAGGTCACTATGCAACGCCAGTTGCATTTTCTCTTGCTAAAGAGTTACGAAAAAATCCTATGATAATCGCTGAAGAACTTGCTTCCAAATTTGATAATGAATCAATCTTTGAAAGTGTTACAGCAGTTAAAGGTTTTGTGAATTTTAAGTTATCAAATAGTTTTTTAGAAGAGCTTGTTGATAAAGCAATCTTAAATCAAGATAGTTTTGCAAAAGGTGAGGATAAAGAGGAAACAATACTTTTAGAGTATGTCAGTGCTAATCCTACTGGACCATTACATATTGGCCATGCACGGGGAGCAATTTTTGGTGATACTTTAAAACGTGTTGGAACACATCTTGGATTTAAAATCACAACAGAGTACTATATCAATGATGCTGGTGCTCAAATGGATATGCTAGGTCTCTCTGTTGCCTTAGCTGGTCGTGATTTTGTTTTAAATGAAGAGGTTGACTATCCTGAGACTTACTATCGAGGTGAGTACTTAATTGATATAGCAAAAAAACTTCAAGCAGAGCATGGTGATGAAATCTTTCATGACGAATCTCGATACAGAGAGATGGCAGATTTTGCAAAAGATATTGTTATGGATATTATTCGACAATCCTTAGCAGATATTGGTATTGAATTTGATAACTTTGTATCTGAAGCATCTTTATATAGTTCTTGGGATGAGACAAAAGAGGTTTTAGAATCTAATGGATCACTCTATTCAAAAGATGATAAAATTTATTTAAGATCGACTGAACATGGCGATGATGCAGATAGAGTTGTTGTAAGAGATAACGGTATTCCAACTTATTTAGCAGGGGATATTATTTACCATAAAGATAAATATGATAGAGATTATGACCGATATATAAATATCTGGGGTGCAGATCACCATGGGTATATCAAGCGAGTTAAATCAGCAATAGAATTTTTAGGTAATAAATCGGATCAGTTAGAGATTTTGCTTTCTCAAATGGTACAACTACTTAAGGGTGGTGAACCTTATAAAATGAGTAAGCGAGCAGGTAATGTTATTTTAATGAGTGACATTGCAAATGAAATTGGAGCAGATGCTTTACGTTTCATTTTTTTAACTAAAAAAAGTGATACACACTTAGAATTTGATCTTGATATGCTTAAGAATCAAGATAGCTCAAATCCAATTTTTTATATCAATTATGCTTATGCAAGAATCAATCAAGTCTTTAAAAAAGCACAAAAGTCTCGTAATGATGTTATAATAAATAAACTAAGTGGTGAGAATAGTGATGCTTTAGATTTAGTTTATCAATCACTTCTATTGCCATCTGTTTTAGAAGAGGCATTTTCAAAACGTGACATGCAAAAGGTTACTGACTTTTTGTATTCATTAGCGGCACTTGTGCATCGTTTTTATAATGAGTATAAAATTGTTGGAAATGAAAAAGAGGATGAGTATTTAAAGGTACTTGCTATGGCATCTGTCTCTATTAAAACTGGGTTAAATCTTTTAGGAATAACGGCCAAGGAGGTTATGTAGTTATGAAATGGTTTATAATCATATTAGTTCTTGTTGTTGGTTATGCAATTTTTACAGGAAATATGGGTGGCGCTAGAGATGCTGCTGGAAATTATAATAAACTTCTAACGGGTAAACCTGCTGTTGAAGAGGCTGGCAAAAAGTAGATGAAATAAATAGAAAGGAGATTCTCCTTTTTATTTATTCTGGTTTAGTCTCTAATTCACTTAAAAACTCTTCCATAGAGTATTTCTCTCGATAAGCTTCACTCATAAGGTGAATGAAAATATCCCCTAAATCAATCACTGTCCAGTTGTCATCTTCATCAACACGTAAAAACTCTTCACCGTCAGGTTTTAACTCTTCTTTTAAGTAGTTTAAAAGTGCAAAAGCATGTTTTGGATTCAATGTTGTTGCAATAACAACATAATCAACAATATAATCTTTTGATGTTAAATCAATGACTTCAACACTCTCTGCTTTTTTTTCGTTTAAAATTTTTTCAATTTTTTCTAATCTTTCCAATTATTGTGCCTTTTTAGTATGCCAAATTGTTTTGACATCATTATGTATTTTTTTTGGTATGTAGTCTAAGTTAAGGGTATCTCTTAGTGTAGTTGAACTAATATTAATATTAATATCTAAAAGTTTTACACCTTCAAATGACTCATTAGTGCAGTGCCGTTTAGCCACTACAAATTCGACAAGCTTCTTTAACTCTTCATAAGCATTCCATGTATGAATCGATTTGAAGTTATCTGCCCCAACAATTAAGTAAATTTTAGTAGGTTTATACTTTTCTTTAAGGTACTTAATTGTCTCAATGGTATTGACCGCTCTATTTTGATTGACCTCATAATCACACACTTCAACTTTTGATTCTTGATTAAAAAGTTTTTCAATAAGTTGTAAACGTTGGGGTGCATCAATAAGAGCATTTTTTTTAAAAGGATTTAAAAAAGTTGGTACAACAATAATTTTATCCACATCCAAGGTAACACAAGCCTCTTTTATAATTGCCTCATGTCCAATGTGGGGTGGGTCGAAACTGCCACCAAAAATTGCAATACGCACTTAACTTTTACCTTTTTATTATAATTAACTTATATTATAGCAACTTTTAGATAAAATCTTGCAAATTATAGAAATTAAAGAGCGTTTCAAAAAAGTGAAATGACTCCAATATAAAGGGAAAGTATGGCTGTAAAAGTTGCTATTAATGGATTTGGAAGAATTGGTAGATGTGTTGCAAGAATTATTGCACAAAGAGATGATGTAGAGTTAGTAGCTATTAACGACACTTCAAGCACAGATATGCTTGAGTATTTAACAAAATTTGATACAGTACATGGGACATTTAACGAAGAGATTACCGTAGAAGATGGATTTGTTACAATAGGAAGCCAAAAAGCTAAGCTATATTCAACAAGAGATGCAAAAGAGTTAACCTTTACTGCAGATGTTGGTGCAGAAGTTGTTTTAGAGTGTACTGGAGCATATTTAACACAAGAAAAAGCACAAGTATATTTAGATAATGGAGCAAAAAAAGTAGTTATGTCTGCACCTGCAAAAGATGATACACCTACATTTGTAATGGGTGTAAATGAGTCAGAGTATGCTGGACAAGATATTGTTTCTAATGCGTCGTGTACAACAAACTGTTTAGGACCAGTGGCTAAAATTATTGATGATGCTTTTGGAATTGAAAAAGGGTTAATGACGACAATTCACTCATACACAAATGATCAAAATATTTTAGATGTAAAACATAAGTCAGACAAAAGAAGAGCAAGAGCAGGTGCTCAAAATATGATTCCTACAACAACAGGTGCAGCAAAAGCGATGCGACTGATTATGCCTCAACTTGATGGGAAACTACATGGACAATCAGTACGAGTTCCAACGCCAAACGTTTCAATGGTTGATGTGAACTTTGTGATTAAAGGAAAAACAACAAAAGAAGAGTTAAATGCACTTTTTGAAGCAAAATCACAAGAGTTAGCAGGAATCGTTGCGGTTGATAATGAAATGATGGTATCTTCTGATTTAGTAGGAAATACTAACTCAACAATTATTGCATCAGATTTAACCCAAGTAATTGGTGATGATATGATTAAAATTATGACATGGTATGACAATGAGTGGGGATACTCGAGTAGATTAATTGATATGGCTGTTTACGTAGCAAATAAATAAGGGTTTTGATGAAATTACAAGAGATTAAAAATATTGATATTGCTGGGAAGAAAGTATTTATCCGATGTGACTTTAATGTACCAATGGATGAGTACAGTAATATTACTGATGATAGACGTATTCGAAGTGCTTTAAATACAATCAGGTACTGTATAGACAATGATTGTTCAGTTATCTTAGCATCACACTTTGGTCGTCCAAAAGAACCATTTGAAGAGAAATACTCACTAAAACCAATTGCTAAAAGATTACATACCCTTTTAAAGCAAGAGATTAAGATGGCTAAAAATGTAGTTCAAGATGATACGTTAGCTATTGCCAATGAGCTACAAGCAGGTGAGATTTTACTTTTAGAGAACTTACGATACAACCCAGGTGAAACAAAAAATGATGAAGAGTTTGCTACAAAACTAGCTTCTATGGCTGATGTTTATATTAATGATGCTTTTGGTGTTTCTCATAGAGCGCACGCTTCAGTTGAAGGTATTACAAAACATTTTGATGCTGATGCTAAAGCAGCTGGATTCTTACTTGCAAAAGAGATTAAATTCTTCCACCATATTGTACATGAACCAAAACGACCATTTGTCTCTATCGTTGGTGGGTCTAAAGTTTCTGGAAAGTTAGAAGCTCTTTATAACTTAGTACCAAAGGTTGATAAGATTCTTATTGGTGGAGGTATGGCATTTACGTTCCTAAAGGCTTTAGGTCATGAAGTAGGAAACTCATTAGTAGAAGAGGATTTAATCCCTGAAGCATTAAAAATTATGGAAGAAGCAAAAACATTAGGGGTTAAGTTTTATTTACCAGTAGATGTTGTTGCTGCAGAAGCGTTTGATGCTGAAGCTATTGCTAAGTTAGTAACGGTTCAAGAGATTCCAAAAAACTGGATGGGACTTGATATTGGACCTGCAACGGCACAAATGTTTAAACTTGCACTGAATGATGCCAATACGATTCTTTGGAATGGACCTATGGGTGTTTATGAAATGGATAAATTCCTAAAAGGAAGTACTAAAGTTTCTCATGCAGTAGCTTCTTCATTTGCTACAACAGTTGTTGGTGGTGGAGATACGGCTGACTTAGTTCGTGTTACTGGTGATGAAGATGAAATGACATTTATCTCTACTGGTGGTGGAGCTTCATTAGAGTTAATTGAAGGTAAAGTTTTACCAGGTGTTAAAGCACTTGTATTAGAAGAGGACTAAAATGATCATTGCCTCTAACTTTAAAACTAACCATACTCGAAAATCGACACGAGAATTTATTGAAGCTGTTAATGAATATTTAAAAACAGATTCAAAAAGTGAAGTGTACATTTTCCCAACAGCAACAGGATTAGACAGTTTTGAAACGGTTTCAAACTTAAATGTTGGTGCACAAAATGCTTATGCTACACAAAAGGGTTCATTTACAGGTGAAATTGGAACAGAGCAACTGGATGAGTTTGGTGTTAAAACTATTCTAATTGGACATTCTGAGCGACGACATGTATTAGGTGAATCACAAGAAGAGATTGCAAAAAAATATGCTTTTTATAAGACTAAAGGTTACAAAATTATCTATTGTATTGGGGAACCTTTAGAGGTAAAAGAGCAAGGATTAGAGCAAACTTTAGAGTATGTTTATGAGCAATTTGTTGGAATTGATACAAATTATGACAACCTTATTTTAGCCTATGAACCGGTATGGGCTATTGGTACAGGTGTAACAGCAACAACTCAAGATATTCAAGATATTCACAGCGCAATCAAAGGTAAGATTGATAAACCATTACTTTATGGTGGAAGTGTTAAAGTAGCCAATGTTGCTGAGATTTGTGCTATTGATAATGTAGATGGCGCATTAATCGGAACGGCTTCATGGATTAAAGAAGATTTCATTGAGATTATAAAATTAACAAAGGATATTTAATATGGTAATGCAAGGTAAAAAAGGGGTTATTTTAGGTGTTGCAAATAGTAAGTCTATTGCTTATGGTATTGCTAAACAGTGTGCTGCACAAGGTGCGCAAATTGCATTTACATATTTAAATGACTCTTTGAAAAAAAGAGTTGAACCAATCGCAGCTGAGTTTGGAAGTGAAAATTTAGTTTATCCTTGTGATGTATCTAAACCAGAAGAGATTAAAGCATTAAAAGAGTCATTAGAAAAAGATTTAGGACAAATTGATTTTATTGTTCACTCAATTGCATTCGCTCCAAAAGAGGGACTTTCTGGAAGATTCTATGATATCTCTAAAGAGGCATTTGATATTGCTATGGATATTTCAGTTTATTCGTTGATTGAAATTACACGAGAGTTAAAACCACTATTAAGTGAAAACTCTTCTATCTTAACACTTTCATATTATGGTGGGGAAAAATATATTCCAAACTATAACTTAATGGGTGTGGCAAAAGCAGCTTTAGAGATGACAACAAAATACTTAGCAGAAGATTTAGGAAAAGATGGTTGTCGAGTAAATGCTATTAGTGCAGGACCAATCAAAACCTTAGCAGCAGCTGGTATTGGTGACTTTAGATTCATGCTTAAATGGAATGAAGCACACGCACCACTTAAAAAGAATGTTTCAATTGATGAAGTGGGGAATTCTGGTATGTATTTACTCTCTGATTTAAGTAGTGCAGTTACTGGTGAAATTCACTATGTTGATTGTGGGTATAACATTATGGGAATGCCAGCAGTGAACTTCGATGAGAATGGAAGGCCGACCATCGCATGGAATGGAACTGATAAATAGGTTATAAGCGTTAGCTTTTGACGAATTTCTGCGTTGAAAAAAGGGATTTAGACACTTACGTACTTTAGTACGCGCTTGCCTAAATCCCTTTTTCTGCCTTGAACTTCATTCAAAATCCAACACTTCTACCCTATTTATATTTTGATGAAGTTTTCATTTTAAATTCTTTGAATTTAGAATAAAGATTTTTAATAACTAGGAATAAAAAAACAGATGAGTATTAATTATAAAGAATTAGCAGATAAATACCAAACGCCATTTTATGCGTACGATTTTGATCATATTACACAACAATATACAGAATTAAAAGAGGCTTTTAGAGCACGTAAATCACTTCTAGCCTATGCTGTAAAAGCAAACTCAAACCTTTCAGTGGTAAAACATTTGGCTGAACAAGGTGCAGGAGCTGATTGTGTCTCTATTGGTGAAGTTAAGCGAGCACTAAAAGTTGGTATTGCTCCATACAAGATTATCTTTTCAGGTGTTGGAAAAATTGATGACGAAATTAGACAAGCATTAGAATTAGACATCTTAATGATAAACGTTGAGAGTGAAGCTGAACTTGATAGGGTGGAAGTTATTGCAAAAGAGTTAGGAAAAGAGGCACGAATTTCAGTGCGAGTAAATCCTAATATTGATCCAAAAACACACCCATATATCTCTACTGGACTACATGAAAATAAATTTGGGGTGGATATTGATACTGCAAAACGAATGTATATCAAGTGTAAAAATTCTGAAAATTTAGATGCTATAGGAATTCACTGTCATATTGGTTCGCAGTTAACAGAGTTAGAGCCAATTAAAGAGTCAATCAATATCGTTGCAGATTTAGTACGAAACTTAAAAGCTATCAAAATGGAGATTAGTTTCTTTGATGTTGGTGGTGGTTTAGGTATTGTTTATGATGATGAAACATTAATTGATACAAAAGAGTATGGTCAAGTTATTATGGAAGCACTGTTTGGACTTGATATTACAGTTGTATGTGAACCAGGACGATTTTTAGTTGGAAATTCAGGGACATTTATTACAAAAGTATTGTATGAAAAAATCAATGGTGACAAACGATTTGTTATTGTAGATGGGGCAATGAATGACTTGATTCGACCAAGCCTTTACAATGCTTACCATAAGATTGAAGTGTTAGAAAAATCAGAAAATGCAACTGATTGTAATTTAGTGGGACCTGTATGTGAAAGTGGTGATTTTTTTGCCAAGGGTATTGAACTTCCAGCAACGGAACATAATGATTTAGTGGCAATTTATAGTGCTGGTGCATACTGTTTTACAATGGCAAGTAACTATAACACACGAGGAAAGGTTGCAGAGATTGCAATTGAAAATGGGGTTGATAGATTGATTCGAAAACGAGAAACTTTTGAAGATTTAATTGCTCTTGAAGAGGAATATCTTAAATAATATTGGGTAGTAATGAGTATGGCTAAAAGAGGATTTTTTATTGACGTTCAAGGTACTTTAATTGATGATATCAACAAAGAACCAATTGAGGGTGCAATAGAATTTATTGATACGTTAAATGAAAAAAATATTCCTTATATGGTTATTACTAATAATACAAAAGCAAAAAGTGAGGACTTCCTAAAGAGTTTAATAAAAAAAGGATTTAATATAAAAAATTATGTTGACCCTTTTTCTCTTTTAGGTAAAGTAGCAGTTGAAAAAAATGTGGCAGCTTTTGGAGCCGATGAGTTTTTGACAGTTTTAAAAGATTTAGGTTATAGCTTGGACTATGAGAATCCATCATCAGTTATTGTTTCTATAAAAAAAGAGTATACCAATGAAGAGTATGCTCAAATGATTGAGTGTGCCTATAAAACCGATAATCTTATTGGTATGCATGAAACATCAACTTATGCAAAAGATGGGAAACGTTATCCTGGGGTTGGTGCGATTATGAATATGTTAAAGTTTGCAGTGAACAAAGAGTACAAGGTTGTTGGAAAACCAAGCTTTAATTACTATAATCAAGCAAGGGAAAGCATAGGCTTAAACTTTGAAGAGATTACCATTATTAGTGATGATATGATGGGTGATTTAGTAGGAGCAAAAGCTTTTGGAATGAAAGCAATTTTAGTCTTAAGTGGTAAAGTAAAAAGTGCTGATGAAGTATTACCAACATTAAGTGACAAAGAGAAACCTGAATGGATTTGTCAAAATATGCAAGAAGTATTAGAGTGTTTTAATAGGGATGAAATATGAATGAAGCAGTAGAGTTAAAAAAACTACGTGATAAATTAGACGCCATTGATGATGAGGTCTTAAAACTTCTTAATGAACGAATGGAAGTAGTCCATCAAGTGGGTGAATTAAAAGCTCAAACAGGTGGAGCGATTTATCGACCAGAGCGAGAAAAAGCAATTATTGATAGACTAGATGGTTTAAATGATGGAAAATTAAACCGAAGTGCTATTGAAGCACTCTTTTTAGAGATTTTTGCCATTTCACGAAATCTAGAATTACCAGAGAATATTGCCTATTTAGGACCAGATGGAAGTTTCACTCACCAAGCAGCAGAAGCGCGATTTGGGGCGATGAGTGCCTATCAACCCTTAGCTTCAATCAAAGGTGTTTTTAGAGAAGTTAAACGTAAAAAAGCAAAGTTTGGAGTCGTACCAATTGAAAACTCTTCAAATGGAATTGTAAGTGATACAATTAATTGTTTAAAGAAATATGATTTAAAAATTATTGCTGAAGTGATTTTAGATGTACATTTTGCTTTTGCTACAAAATGTCAGCATGTACGTGAAATTAAAACCATCTATTCAAAAGATATTGCCTTTGAACAGTGTCATAAATTTTTAGCTGATTTTGCTTTAGATGAGGTAGAACACATACCTGTTGAATCAACTGCAAAAGCAGCAAAACTAGCATTAGAAAACCCAAATAGTGCGGCAATTTGTTCTCACGTTGGGGCAAAGATGTATAACTTACCAATTATGTTTGAAAACATCGAAGATAAAGATAATAACAAAACACGATTTTTTATTGTGAGTGATTTTGAAAATGGTTCATCAGGAAATGATAAAACATCTATTTTAGCTCAACTTCCAAATACACCAGGTGCCTTAGTTGAGTTCCTTACTGATTTTGATAAGGCTGGGATTAACTTAACAAAAATTAAATCACATATTGTAGAGGGTGTCTCTGTTTTCTTTATTGACTTTAATGGACATAAAGATGACGAGAATGTAAAGGCTATTTTTGATAAACATGGTGAAGCTATTAAGTTTTTAGGTTCATATGTTAAAGAAGTAGATGATATTTAAAAGAAGATAATAATGAACAACTCGTTGTTCACTTTAGGATTTTTGCTTCTTTTTAGTAAAATTTAGTTTTACGTTAAAAAAGAAGACATATAATAAAAAGGGGAGAGAATGGAATTTAACAAAGTATTAGATGAGGTTAAGGTTTATGAAGCAGGTAAACCAATTGAGTTAGTTGTACGTGAGTACGGTGTTGATGAAAAGGATATTATCAAATTAGCATCCAATGAGAACCCATATGGTACATCACCACTAGTAACGCAAAAAGTACAAGCTATTGCTGCAAATATGTTCATGTACCCAGATGACTCTATGTATGAATTAAAAGAGGCATTAGCAGAAAAATTTAATGTACAAAGTGCTAATGTAGTTATTGGTGAAGGAAGTGACCAAGTTATTGATTTTTGTGTTAAAGCAAAAATGAATGAAAATACTAAAATGTTAATGTCAAAAACAACTTTTGCTATGTATGAAATTTATGGAAAGCAAACGGGTTGTACAATGATTAAAACACCTGATGATGAGCATAACTTAGCACAATTTAGTGAACTTTACAAAGAGCATAAACCTGAACTTGTATTTTTATGTCTGCCAAACAATCCTTTAGGTGAGTGTTTAGATAAAGAGGATGTTTACAAATTTTTAGACGAAGTAGACCCAAATACTTTAGTTGTTGTAGATGGGGCTTACCAAGAGTATGCAACCTTTAAAGATAGTAAAAAAGCAATTGCTCCAGCAGAGTTAATTGCAACGTATAAAAACTGTATCTATTTAGGGACTTTCTCAAAAGCATATGCATTAGGTGGTATGCGAACAGGTTATGGTATTGCCCAAAAAGAGATTATTAAAACACTGCATAAGTTACGACCACCATTTAATATCACAACGTTATCATTAGCAGCAGCCATTGAGGCACTAAAAGATGAAGCATTTGTAACAGATTCTATTAGTAAAAACTTTGAAGAGATGAAACGATATGAAGAGTACGCAACTGCTAAAGGTTTCTCATACATTGATAGTTATACGAACTTTATTACGTTGAAGTTTGATAACCTTTATATTTCAGCAGATGTAGCACAACAGCTTTTAGAAAGAGGTGTTATTGTGCGTGATTTAACAGGTTACGGTTTAAATGCCATTCGAATCACTATTGGTTCAAATGAACAAAACACTCGTGTTTTTAAAGTACTTGATGAAGTATTAGCAAGTTTAGAGAAGACAGAAAATTTATAAAAGAAGTTTTATGGAAATTAAAAGCAAAAATCTACGTGAATTAGATCAGATTTGTTCTGATATACGAAATCGGATTATCGATGTCGTATCACGTAATGGAGGACATTTTTCTTCAACTCTTGGTGCAGTAGAACTTACCGTTGCTATGCACAAAGTATTTGATGTAAAAAAAGATCCTTTTATTTATGATGTATCGCACCAGTGTTATCCTCATAAACTTATCAATGATCGTTGGGAATCTTTTGAAACTGTTCGGCAGTTTGATGGAGTGAGTGGTTTTACCAAACCAAAAGAGTCCAAAGCTGATTATTTTGTAGCAGGACATAGTTCAACTTCGATTTCACTTGCAGTTGGTGCGGCTAAAGCCATCGCCTTAAAAGGTGAAGATAGAATCCCTGTTGTGATGATTGGTGATGGTTCAATGACAGCAGGTATGGTCTATGAAGCTCTAAATGAGTTAGGTGATAGAAAATACCCTTGTGTGATTATTTTAAATGATAATGAAATGTCCATTGCCAAACCAATTGGAGCCATATCAAAATATTTAAGTAAAATCCTTGCAGGTAAATTTTATCAAGGTTTTCGAGATACTATTGATAAAAATATTGTGCAAAAACTTCCAGAAGGAGCAACGTACATTGCTAAAAAGATGGAAGAGTCCATGAAACTTATTACTCCTGGTATTATTTTTGAAGAGATGGGTGTGGATTATATTGGTCCTATTGATGGACACAATATGGAAGAGATTATTGATACCTTAGAGATTGCAAAAGGTATGGGAAAACCTGTCATTGTTCATGCTAAAACGGTTAAAGGAAAAGGGTACCAAATAGCAGAAGGACACCATGAACATTGGCATGGGGTTGGTCCTTTTGATACAAAAACAGGTGAATTTAAGAAAAAATCAGCAGGTAAATCAGCTACGGCTATTTTTGCAGATGCCCTTTTAGATTTAGCTAAAAAACATGATAATGTAGTAGGGGTTACTGCTGCAATGCCAAGTGGTACTGGTATTGATAAATTGATGAAGGAATTTCCTGAGCGTTTCTGGGATGTTGCTATTGCAGAACAACATGCAGTGACTTCTATGGCAGCTATGGCAAAAGAGGGATTTAAACCTTATATTACGATTTATTCAACCTTTTTGCAACGTGGATTTGATCAAATCATTCATGATGTTTGTTTAATGGATTTACCAGTAGTATTTACCATTGATAGAGCAGGGATTGTAGGAAATGATGGAGAGACTCATCAAGGTGTATTTGATATCTCATTTTTACGATTTATTCCAAATATGATTTTAATGGCACCACGAGATGAGCAAACACTTATTGAAGCCATTAATTTTACTCATAGTTTAACAAGCCCCTGTGCACTACGATACCCAAGAGGAAGCTTTGAAGAATTAGCGTATGAGGCAACCCCTTATGAGTTAGGTTGTGCAGAACTTCTAAAAGAGGGTAAATCAAAAAAACTCTTTATTGGATATGGTGCAGGCGTAGCACGTGCAATTGAGACAGAAAAACTACATAAAGATGATATCGCAATTGTAGATTTACGATTTGTAAAACCACTTGATAAAGTGTTACTTACAAAACTCTCTAAAAAATACGATGATTGGTATGT